>JAEZUR010000183.1 GCA_023420935.1 Bacillota bacterium
TGAATGCCTCTATATGGATCCATTAAAAAATATAATGGCATTAGCGGTGGAAGAAGCTTATAGGGGAAGAGGAATTGGTAAACAGTTACTCTTTACCGCAGAAAAATGGGCAAAAGAATCTGGATGTTCTGGCGTTCGATTTACCTCAGGCTATGAGAGAGAAAAAGCACATGAATTCTATCTTCATTGTCAGTACATTCATAGAAAGAATGCCAAAAGTTTTATTAAACAATTTCCACAGATGTATGCGAAAGGATAAATGGATATTTAGCACCTTTAATGAACCAATATTTGAAAAACTAGTTCGCAATTTTCAGAAGGCGGCATAGTATTATATTAAGTTATACACTATGGTTTGTTTAGAAAATATGTTGTTATGGTTAAGATGTATATACAATAGTTTGAATGAACTTAAAATATTTAATAATAGTTGTCTTATATAAAAATTAAAAAAAACATTTGACATTAATAATAAATTGTGTATAATAAACTTTATAAAACAAGGGCGTTTCTTAATAAATCATAGGAAATGTCCTTGTTTTCTTTATTTTAAGAAATTGCTTTTGTATAAAAATTTATAATATAATAATCAAAATTGAGGAGGTAGTGAAATGAAAAAGTTGGAAATTATTATTAAGCCAGAAAAGTTGGAAGATTTAAAAACAATTTTGGATGCAAGTAATGCAAATGGTGTAATGATTACTCATATCATGGGCTATGGTAATCAAAAAGGTTATAAGCACCTTTATAGGGGTGCAGAATACAATGTCAATCTACTACCAAAAGTGAAAGTAGAAACGGTTGTAGATGATCCAATTGCTGAAATTGTAATTGAAAAAGTAGTGAAAGAAATCAACACAGGAAACTATGGTGATGGTAAAATCTTTATTTATGATGTAGAGGATGTAGTAAGAATTCGTACAGGTGAGCGAGGTAAGAGTGCTCTATAATTATTTCTGTTTCATGTAAATTTCATAATAACTCAATTATCAAAGGAGATAATATTCACTCGAATGTTATCTCCTTTTTGTTATTTTGATTCATATAAGAGGCAACTGAATGCCGTATAGAAAGGGAGTATTGAATATGGAAGATATGCAATTATTGATGAATATAATGTGGACTATGATCGCCGCAATCTTGGTATTTTTTATGCAAGCTGGTTTTGCAGCAGTGGAAGCAGGTTTTACCCGTGCCAAAAATACAGGTAATATTATAATGAAGAACTTAATGGATTTTGTTTTAGGTACTATATTTTTCTTTTTAATAGGATTTGGAATTATGTTTGGAACAGATATCGGAGGTTTATTTGGTTCATCTGGATTTTTCAATCCTCAATCTCTAGGCGATGCAGATGGTATGATTAATGGATTACCTATTGGTGTGTTTATGATTTTCCATACCGTATTTTGTGCTACAGCTGCTACCATTGTATCTGGTGCTATGGCAGAAAGAACAAAATTTAAATCCTATTTAATCTACAGTGCTTTAATTAGTGTAGTAATATATCCTGTTACAGGCCACTGGATCTGGGGTGGTGGATGGTTATCACAGCTTGGTTTCCATGATTTTGCTGGATCTACAGCAGTTCATGCAGTAGGTGGTTGGTGTGCATTAATTGGTGCTAAAATCCTTGGACCTAGAATTGGAAAATATAAAGATGGTAAACCACAAGCTATTCCAGGACATAATTTAGCACTTGGAGCATTGGGTGTATTTATTCTTTGGTTCTGTTGGTTTGGATTTAACGCAGGTTCTACAACAGCAGCTACGACTAGCCTTGGTGATATAGCAATGACTACCAATCTTGCAGCTGCAACTGCTACATTTGCAACTCTTTTCTTAACCTGGTTCCGTTACGGGAAACCTGATATTTCAATGACTTTGAATGGATCATTGGCAGGACTTGTAGCAATTACAGCTGGATGTGATATCGTACCTTATTGGGGAGCATTTATCATTGGCTTAATAGCAGGTGTTGTAGTTGTATTTGCAGTTGAATTTGTTGATAAAGTATTAAAAATTGATGATCCAGTTGGTGCTACTGGTGTACATTGGGCTTGCGGTATCCTTGGAACATTCTTAACAGCAGTATTTGCCTCCAAAGAATATCTTGAAGGCGCTGGTATCAGTAGAATGAAATTTATTGGTATACAATTAACTGGTATTGTAGCAGTAGGTGCGTATACAGCAGTTGGAGCTATCATCATCTTTATGCTAATTAAGAAGACAGTTGGTTTACGTGTGGATGCACAGGAAGAAATCGATGGTTTAGATATCCATGAACATGGCATCTCAGCGTATGCAGATTTTGAAATTAAATAATTACTTAAACATTACAACTGTTCTGTGAAATATAATACAAAAAGCACGTATTTCTCTAAGCTATAAGCTAGAGAAATACGTGCTTTTTCCCCATTATCCGATTGATAAGGTGTCGAAAATAGTATATAATAAGGATATATTTGTGGTATACGACGGAACGATTTTAGATTAGTCACGAAATGAGGAGAATGCTATGAGGAATAAAAATAGATTTTGTACATTTTGGATTAATGGCCTTTGGATAATACTGAGTTTTACTTTTTTAACAGCATGTGGCTCTAGTATGGATAGTACCAATATTTCTGAAACCACAAAACCTCTAATGAAAGAACAAGATAGTGATAAGATCCTAATTGTAACAGGAGAATATGCACCGTATACGACTGAATTAGATGAAAATAGAGGATTCCTAACAGAATTAATGGAATCGGTACTAAATGAAAGTGGAATAGATTATGAGATAAAATTCTATCCGTGGAAACGATGTATGGAAATGGTGGATAATGGAGAAGCTTGGGCTTCATTTCCTTATGGATATACCTGTGAATACGCGCAAAACTATGATTATTCAACCACTATAATAAAAAGCAAACATAAATTTTATTATATTAATAGTAACAGCAATATAGGAAACGAAGTAATGGACTTTTCAAGAATAAGTGATTTTACTCAATATACTTTTGGTGGTGCCAATGGATATTGGTACGGCAGTCGTTCGGATTTTGAACAAGACAATGTGAAAGTCGAATGGGCTAATGATACAGACGCTTTAATAAAAATGCTTCATTCAGGAAGAATAGACTTTTTTATTGAAGATGAACTTGTTTGTGATGAAGCCATTAAACGTCTTTTCCCAGATGACATAGATGATTTTTCTAAGCTTCCAAAGGATGCTATCATTCAGGAATACTTTTTATTGATATCTAAAAATTATAATAATACGAACGAATTAAAGGAACAATTTAATCGAGCATTTATGAAATTAGAGAGCAATGGTGATCTTAATAATATGCTTGAGAAGAATGGAATAAGTGTAGATGAATAATAGCAGGGAGGTTTTTCGATGAAAAGATTTCATACCAAAAAGCTAAGTACTGCAATTTTATTACCAATCATTATGACGGTGTTTCTTGTTCTTACTTTATGGACAGTGGTTGAAGCCATGGTTGAAAAATCAAATATGGTTGATAGCCTAGTGAGTAAAGCGGGTGGTATGTTATCCGTATCCGGTGCCGCAACTGCAGATGCTTTTTGGAGTTATAATGAGATAACACTGAAGGAAATAGGTGATGCTTTATCAAAAAACAGAGATGTAGCATCCATAAAGTTATTTGATGAAGAAAAGAAAATTGTATATGAAAATAGAAAGACCTCCAGTGAATATAGTTCTATCTATTTGCACCCTGTATTTAAGAAGCAAGTATACAAAGAGGATAAACAAATTGGAGAAATTCAATTAGAATTAACTACTTATTACTTAAACAAAGAAATTACAGAGCATATTATACTTAATTTTCTAAATACGATAATTATTATTTTAATAATTATTGTAATTATCCTATTACTTTCTAGAGGATTATCAACTTCAATCGATAAGATAGCAGAAGGAGTAAAGGCGTTTTCAAAAGGTAATTTACAAAATAGGATACAGCTAAATAATGGTCATGAGATTGGTAGATTAGCCGATCGAATCAATCATTTGTTTGATAACATAGTGGAAGCAAAGGCAAAACTGTCAGAAAACTATGATATATTAGAAAAGCAAGAAGAAGCATTACGAGTTGCAGAGGAACGCTACCGCTACGCGGTGGAAGGCTCTAACGATGCCATATGGGATTGGAATTTACAAACACAGGAATACTATGTCTCTAATAGAGGTCTTGCTATGGTTGGACTATCAGATATTGGATCCAAGGATTTAAATACTTGGTTGTCTTTTGTTCATGAGCAGGATAAAGAACATTTTGAACAATTTCTCCAGAATTTTCGATATAAACCAAATAGTTATGGACAAATTGAATTTCGTGTTTTAGATAGTAAAGGTGATATTCGATGGTTATTCTGTCGAGGGAAAGGTATACTAGATCAACAGGATCAGTTAATTCGTGTTTCTGGTTTTTATACTGACATCACTGAACGAATTAAAGCAGAGGAAGCGATCAATAAGTTAGCTTATTATGATGTGCTGACAGGTCTTCCCAATCGTGTTATGTTATTTGAACGTTTAAGTAAGAACTTGATTGATCAGAATCAAACGAACACAAGAGGAGCGCTATTCTATCTTGATCTAGATAATTTTAAAGCCATTAATGATACAAAGGGACATGCCGTTGGTGATAGAGTGTTAGTGAATATTGCAGAGGAACTTGTAAAGCACATTGATTGTGATGCGATTGCAAGAGTTGGTGGTGATGAATTCGTATTCATTCATAAAGATTGTGATGCATTAAAAGCAACAGGTGTTGCCAATGAAATATTAAATGTAATTAGTAAACCTTGGTTTATTGAAGAATATGAATTTAATATTACGTGTAGTATTGGAATTACTATTTATCCAGACGACGGTACAGATATTAGTAAACTCTTTATGAATGCAGATAGCGCTATGTATCAAGCAAAAGAACAAGGGAAAGATCAGTTTAAATTCTATGAACATAGTACAAATGAGTTAATGATTAAAAAGATAGAATTGCAAAAAGAAATAAGACAAGGTATTATAAACCATGAATTTGTACTGTTCTACCAACCACAAATTGATTTCAAAAGTGGTATGATAAAGGGCGTGGAAGCATTGGTACGATGGCAACATCCCCAAAGAGGATTATTACCACCAGGAGTATTTGTTGGGCTTGCAGAAGAAACAGGTCTCGTGATACCGTTAGGAGAGCAAATATTAAGAATCGCTTGTGAGCAAAGCGTAGCATGGGAAAATGAAGGTTATAAAGATATTTCAATGGCAGTTAATTTTTCTGCAAAGCAGTTTAATAAAAAAGATATAATGGATGATATCGCAAGAATTATAGAGGAAACAGGAATGCGCCCAGATCTATTGGATATCGAAATTACAGAAAGTATCGCCATGGAGAATCTGGACAATACCATAATGATAATGAATCATTTAAAAGAGAAGCAGATTAAATTCTCTTTGGACGATTTTGGAACAGGTTATTCTTCTTTAAATTACCTAAACAATCTACCGATCAATCATCTTAAAATTGATAAGCAGTTTATTCAAAATATACAGAGAGGTAGTTTTGAAGAAGTTGTGGTAAAGGCTATTATCGATATCGCCCATAATATGAATCTTGTAGTAATTGCAGAAGGTGTTGAAACGAAAGTACAATATGAAACCTTAACGGAATTTCAGGGAGATTTGGCACAAGGATATTATATTAGTAAGCCGGTACCAAATGCAGTCATAGAAGAAATGTTACAAAAACAATTGGCTAGAATGATGTAGTTACGAATAAACCAATAAATATTTACTTATAAACCTGCACGCTTATTGTATCGTGCAGGTTTTTTAGAATTCTAATCTTCTTAAGTAGTAATACGATGAAAGATATGCTAAAATTAGGAAAAGGAAAAAGTGGCTAAGCAAATGAGGTATTGGGTAAGGAGACAACAATGAAATATATTGAGAATGATAGTTTTGAAAAATTAGTTTATGAAGAAGTAAAATTTGAAGAACTTTCCATTTCAGATAGCTCATTTTATAATTGTAGCTTTCTTGAGATGCAGCTTATTGAAAGCAGGTTTCATAACTGTGAATTTCATAATTGTATTATAGGAAATATGAAGTTTAGTAATTCTGATATGTTAAATTGCCAATTCTACAATTGTATCTTGATTGGAATAGATTGGAGTGACTTACAGGAGGGTAAATTAGTTCCCTTTTCAAAATTGTTTCAATGTACGCTTCGGTATAACTTTTTTATACAGTTAAAGCTGAATAGCTATAACTTTGATGGTTGTATTTTTGAAGGATGTAGTTTTGAACAGTGTAATTTATCGGGTGCCAGTTTTAAAGGAGTAGATTTAATGGAAACCAGGTTTCTTGGTAGTGACTTAAGAAAATGTGATTTCAAAGATGCAATTAATTACCAGATTGATATAAAAGATAATATAGTAAAAGATGCAAAGTTTTCATTACCAGAGGCGCTCAATCTATTGGGAACTCTTGGTATTGTTATCGAATAAGTAAGATTTGTAGCTTACCAACATAGTATAATTGTTTGAAGAGTTTGGAGATTATATGAACAAAATTAAAACATTAATTTATACAATAAAAGAGAAAATCGTTCCGATTTATAATAGATGGATAGACTATCAAGATAGGAATTTTGGCAACACCAATAGAGGAGTTTATTGGTTATCCACATTATTGTGCAGTATCATAGTAGGCTTATTATATGCAGATATTGGCCTTCCATGGGGATTGGGATTTATTCTTGCAACTGTGGTTAGCTTTTTTTTGGTTAATATTTTATTTTACTTTATTATAGTAATAGCGAAATTACTGCTTAAACTAGGAGTTAATATTATTGTATATCTTAGTTTTCTGATTGCTATGATAACCATATTGATGATCAATGGTAGCTCAGGTAATCTATCAACAGAACTAGCAGTCATATCAACCCTTGTAATGGTAGTTATACTTCAGTTATTTGTACGAAGCATCTGGGCGTTTGTGAAAAATAAAATACGTTCTAAGACCATTGTTGCTACCATGTTTGTCACTGGTATACTTGTGATTATGGGTAGTGTTTTCTTATTTGGACAGGGCTTTCAAGACAACTATTTGGATGACTACTTAGAATTAAATCAGAAAGAGACAGTTGAGATCAGTGATTTTAAGGCAGAAACAAAACAAGGTAAGTATACAGTCGAAACCATAGATTATGGAATGTCTGAGAATGTTGATATCAAATCCGCTACATTTAATATGTCACCTTATGTTGGTGGATATGATGGGTTACAAGGATTTTATCGTAAATTATATCAAGGTTATGATATAAAAGGAGTTCCACTTGCAGGGAGAATATGGTATCCAAAAGAAGTGAATAACTGCCCGGTTATGTTCATCGCTCATGGGAACCATAGCTTTACGGTACCATCTTATTTAGGATATGATTATCTGGGTGAATTCCTTGCTTCTCATGGATACGTGGTTGTTTCGGTGGATGAGAATTTCTGTAACGCATGTGATTTTGGTAATTTAGCATCAGAGAATGATGGTCGCGCTGTGTTACTTCTTGAAAATATAAAACAGGTTCAAAGGTATAATAAGGATGAAAATGATCCCTTATATCAGAAAATGGACTATAACAATATTGCCATAGCAGGTCATTCTAGGGGCGGTGAGATGATAGCCATAGCTGCTCTTTTTAATAAGTACACACATTATCCAAGTAATGGGAATATTAGATTCAATTATAATTTTAACATCAAATCGCTATTAGCCATTGCACCATCCGTTAATCAATATAAACCTGCTGGTCATGAAGTAAAACTTACAGACGTGAATTACCTATTAATTCATGGTGCCAATGATCAGGATGTTTCAACATTTATGGGATCAAGGCAATATAAGAATATTACATTTACTGGTGATGGAGATTATTTTAAATCGTACTTGTATATTGCTGGTGCGAATCATGGTCAATTCAACTCTAGGTGGGGTAAGTATGATATGATAGCACCAATTAATCAGTTCTTAAATGTGAAAAACCTGATGGAAGAATCCCAACAACAAAACATATTGAATACATTTACCAAAGTATATTTGGATGTAACGTTAAAAGATAAAACAGAATATAAGGATTTATTTTGTGATTACGAAAAGTATAAATCCAGTCTACCGAATACGCTTTATATTCAAAATTATGTGGACTCTGGATTTACCTGTATGAGTGATTATGAAGAAGATTCTGACCTAACCACAGCAACCAATGAGAATGTTACGTTAAAAGCATTTGCTACCACAATATGGACGGAAGAAATGACGGTATATTCCAATCTAATGTCAAGAGGGGAAAGAGGTAATTATGCTCTTCGATTGAAATGGGCAGAGGATAGAGATGCAAAGTATGAATTAGATTTTGAATCTTATAACGCAAGTAATTCCTACCTTCAATTTGATATTCTAGATCTGGATGATGAGCAGGTAACGAATAAAAACTATAGGAATTTAGATTGCACCATTACCTTAAAAGATGATAATGGATCACAAGTGAGCACTAAGCTAAGTAATTATTCTACCATATATCCACCACTTCCAGTTAAGCTTGGTAAGCTTCAATATATTTTCAACAAAGTAGAGTTTAAACATCAATTTCAAACAGTAAGAATTCCTTTGGATGAGCTAAGTGTAGGCAGTGACTTTGATACAAGCAAGATAAACAAAATCCTGTTCACATTTGATCAAGAAGGAAGTAAAGAGATTAGCATGGATAACATTGGATTTAGTAAGTATTAATGCCGTTGGGAAATAGAAATGAATGGAGGATATTGTATGCAGTATTTAGATATAGATAATTGGAGTAGGAAAGATCATTACAATTATTTTAAGCAACTTGATTATCCGCACTTTAATATATGTGCAAACTTAGATATTACTGTGTTTTATGATTATATAAAGGAACAAGAGATGCCGTTTTTTATTTCTTTGTTATATGTTGCCACAAAAGCAGCCAATCAAGTGAAAGAATTTCGTTACAGAATTAGAGAAGATGGAATTGTCGTGCATGATGTGGTTAGTCCTTCCTTTACCGTAATGACAGAAGGAGATGTGTTTAGTTTCTGTACCACTAAGTATATGGAGAGTTATTCTGATTTTAGTAGTAATGCTGCTGATGCAATCAGTAATGTGAAACATAATATTAGTATAGAGGATGAACCAGGACGTGATGATCTTCTATATATTACTAGTATTCCATGGGTTTCTTTTACTAGCATAACACACCCAATTCAAATGAAACCCACAGATTGTATTCCACGGATTTCCTGGGGGAAATTCTATGAAGAAAATGGAAAAAAGAAGTTGCCATTTTCAGTGCAAGCGCATCATGCTCTAGTAGATGGACTACATGTGGGACAGTATTACCAGAGTATTCAGGAGTTGTTGGATCACCCAAGTGAATAAGATAGCCATCTATTTCTCCAACAACTTTTTTAAGCTACCTTCATTCAATATCTGTATGGTTTCAAATTTTCCATGATAAAAGACGGCCCAATTATTAAATAGACAAGGAAGATTTTTAGCTTTCTCTAATGTATTAACAGGAATTAAATTATGAGGTATTGTATTGTTTTCACAGTATTTTTTTATTTGCTCAATACAATCAGGGATATATGGGCACTGTTTTCCGTAATAAATGGTTAATGTCTCGTCTTCAATCTTTTGTAATTTAGCCTGTTCACGAAACTTAGGCATACTTCCATCAAAGGACAATGCTAATAATTCATATTCATCATCAATGACATCAACAACTTTAAAACCAAACTTAGTCATAAATTTTTTATCTGTCAAAAAAGGCTTCTTTTTCTTTGAACTGATTACGCAGATTCCTGATTTGTTCTTTGTTTTCGCATCCTCAATGCAATATTCTAATAAGGCTTTACCATAGCCTTTTTTACTATAACTACCAGATACCCAGAGACAATAAATATATAGATAATTACCACCATCCACTGGAACCCAAGCGGTTTCTAGTGGAGCATATTCGATGAATACCTTACCCTTTGCATCTAATTTTCGAAATACATGTCCTTCCTCAAACCGATCGGTTAGCCAATTTCGCTTGGTTTCTACGCCCTTTTGATGCTTTTTATCAGCAATTGCACAGCATAAATGTTCTGTAGATATATTTTCTTTCGATAGACTTATAAACTCCTCACTCATGGACACAAACCTCCATTTTACTATTTATTTTCATACATGCCAAATCTTTTATATAGGGATATTATAGCATATTAATCTGACAACAGTATGTCATATTTATAAAATTACTCATTGGATTAAATTCTGATTAAAAATAGAAAATCATCCTTCAAAATGTATAATAATGGAATCGTATATGTTATACTAGGTGAATAAAAAGTATAGGGTTTTAATTATAGTTTTAATGATACGTTTTAATGATTCTTTATATGGGAAGACATAATTTTTACAATGGAGGAAAACACAATGGCAATAGAAAAAGTAAGAGAATATTTTAAACAATGGAATTTAGAGAGTAGAATACAAGAATTTGAAGTGTCCAGTGCTACTGTTCTATTAGCGGCACAAGCACTTGGTTGTACCCCAGAACGAATTGCTAAAACCTTATCGTTTAAGGTAGAGGATAATCCAATTTTAATTGTAGCTGCAGGTGATGCAAAGGTTGATAACGCCAAATTTAAAGCAGAATTTCAGACAAAGGCAAAAATGCTTGCACCAGAAGAGGTGGAAATGCTCATTGGCCATGGAATCGGAGGGGTATGTCCATTTGGTATTAATGAAAATGTGGATGTCTACCTCGATGTTTCCTTAAAGCGCTTTGATACTGTTTTTCCAGCGTGTGGCAGCAGTAATAGTGCTATGGAACTAACAATTGATGAATTGGAGAAGTACTCTAGTTGTAGAGAATGGATTGATGTTTGTAAAGAGTGGGTGTAGAATTTGCCAGGTCCATATAGGTTGAGTGATAAGGGATTGTAGAAGAAGCAGTGTTAAATTGAATTATAAAAATGAGAAAGGGATTGATGGATATATGGAATTTAATGTAAAGTTACAAGAATTACAAAGTAAGGTATTAAGGAAAAAGAAAGTAAGTGCCATGCTAAAAGAGTTAGAAAGTCAAAAGGATGCTATCATAGAACGAGAGAACACCCTGAAGAAAGAAAAACTAAAAGAAGAACGAGATGTTGAAACATTAGAAGGTAGAAGCCTTTCTGCATTTTTCTATGCGGTTATTGGGAAAAAAGAAGAAAAGTTAAGCGAAGAGCAGGCACAAGCTTATGCTGCCAAAGTGAAGTATGAAACAATAGTTTCACAACGTAACGCCATTGAAAATGAGATCATGTCACTTCGAAACGAAATGAATACATTGATCGATTGCGAGAATGAGTACAAAGATTTAATGGAACAAAAAACCAGTTGGCTGAAGGAACAGGATTCTACTTCTAAAGTGGAAATTGATAAGTTAGAAGAAAAAGTAGTGCTCCTTGAAAATCAGATTAAAGAGATTCGTGAGGCGCATGCAGCTGGAGAAAATGTTTTGAGTGTAATTGATAACATAGAGGAGGAACTGTCTTCTGCGGAAGGTTGGGGTACATGGGATCTTATGGGCGGTGGCTTATTATCTGATATGGCGAAACATTCCCATTTAGATTCCGCACAAGAGGAGATTCAACATCTGCAGGAACAGTTAAGAAGATTTAAAACCGAGTTGGCTGACATCACCATCAGTGCGGATATTCAAGTTCAGATAGAAGGATTTCTGCGCTTTGCGGATTATTTTTTCGATGGTCTATTTGCAGATTGGGCAGTTTTAGATAGTATTCACTCCTCTCAGGATGAGATTTCCCAGACCAAAGAAAAAGTGAATCTTGTAATGAATCAATTAAATAGAATGGAACAAACGCTAGAGCAGGAAGTGTCGGATACGAAAGTGGAATTAGATGAATTAATACGTAAGGCATAATATATTCATGATACAAAAGTTGAGGAGACAATATGTTAGAGGTTCATTTTCATAATAGAGTAAATGATAACTGTTTAAAATTTGCAGTTATTATAGCAAAATATAAAGATAAGTGGGTATTTTGTAAACATAAAGAACGTAAAACTTATGAATGCCCTGGAGGGCACCGGGAATTAGGTGAAAATATTTTAGAGACTGCCAAGAGAGAATTATTTGAAGAGACTGGCGCAATTGCATATTCAATAGAGCTGATAGGTGGATATTCTGTCTATGATGGTGAATCAGAAACATTTGGTATGTTGTTTTATGCTGAGATTCATGAATTTGGTAATCTTCCCAATCTTGAAATTGAACGAATTGAACTGTTTGATGATCTGCCAAAGCATTGGACGTATCCTCAAATTCAGCCAATATTATTAGAACATGTCATGAAGAGTAGAGTAGGCGGTGAAAAAGTAAGCAGTTATGATATTTAAGGAGGTTATTATGATATTACATGAAAATCAACTAACAGCCGAACAATTTTGTTTCCTACAGGAATCAGTTGGATTTGGAAGACCGAATATGGAGCAGATTCAATTGGCATTGAAGAACAGTATGTATCGAGTTTCAGTTGAAATGGATGGTAAGATTGTTGGTATGGGAAGAATAGTAGGGGATGGAGCTAAAATATGTTATCTACAGGATATTTTTATTCATCCAGATTATCAAAAACAAGGGGTTGGGACTATGGTTGTTGATAAGCTTATAGAATATATTTATAATCTGAAAATGCCTAATGGAAGATTGACCATAGGATTAATGGCGGCAAAAGGAAAAGAAGAATTTTATAAAAAGTTTGGATTTCGAATACGCCCTAATGATAATGAGGGTTGTGGTATGGTTTTAAATGTTGATAAATAATGATTTACTCAAGCCAAATAGATTTATGGGGGAGAAAGAGAATAGGGTATGATTATTTTATATATTTTTGTTACAGGATTTGTATTGTTTTTGATTATTGCTTGGGCAGTTAAGTTGGCTGTAAAAGAAGTATTGGATGAGTTTAGGAAAGATATTATGAAGGATATTATAAAAGAAATGGAAAATAAGAAAATTATTATTACAGATATAAATAGCAGCAATGTAACTGCTGAATCAATGACCAAAGTAACTGTGGACGAACAAAAATTACCTTAAATTATAGATTCTGCACGAATAAAGAATAGGCTTTTACTACCTTTCATATTTATTTATAAGGAGCAATAAGCCATTAGGACGTAAAATATAGTGTTTAGTTAAGAAGTAGTAAACAAAAAACGTCATATATGACATTGCCAGATAGATTAATAAAGTAGTAGGGGGAGTTTATTATGAAGCAAATATTTTTTCTAGTGTTAGGTTTATTTCTGATTGGTTGTATATGGAAGTTTTCAGCAGGAACAATTTTTACTTCCACGCAGAATGATAATCTAAGTACATATGTTAATCATGAGTATGGTATATCGCTACAATATGAACGTGAGTGGAAGCTAAATCCGAACTATAGTCATAGGTATGATGGAGATGATGGATTTTTTCAAATTAATGCATTTGATGGAAAGGATATGGATATTGATAAGGTGGCTGAATTTCAGGTGTCTCATAAACTAAAGCCCTTTGGTAATAATCCGAGTATCATAAAACTTACAATCCAGGGGCAAGAAGCAAGGCTCATCTTACCGTCCCAAGATCAGGTGAAAGATTTTGAGAATCAGGCCGAAGTTATTGTCACATATCCAAAGGCTATCGAGATAAATGAAAGTTTCTATTATTATTTCATCTTATATGCGGATAAAGACCATATTCAAACTATTGCCAAAACAATAGAATTTATTGCCAAATAAAAGTAATATATTAATTCATACAAATGTGAAAGGAGTGATACTATGCTAATCATTTGGGCAGTGACTATATTATTTATGATTCTATCCATACCATTATTAATGGGAAAAGGAAGCTGGTTAATTGCAGGTTATAATACATCATCAAGAGAAGAAAAAGAAAAATATGATGAGAAAAAACTTTGTAGAGCCATGGGATTTATGTGTGCAATAATTGGGATTATGTCAGGGTTACTTGGTATCATTAATACAGAGTCATTTGCAATCGTTTATGCTGTTTTAATAACGATTATTGTTATTATTACATTAATTTATACCAATACAAAATGTAAGAAAAATTAGATTTAATCTGATCAATAAAAAAGGACAAATATTAAGGTAAAGTAAAAAGGTCTGTAGAGCGCAATTCTGCAGACCTTTTTGAAGTTTGCAAAATGAACTTTGCAAAAAATGCAAAATACACTTGACAATAAATGCAAAGCATACTATACTTAAGTTGCAAAGTTAACATTGCATTATTGAAAAAATTAATAAAAAACAAAAAATATATTGTATCATTGAAAGGGAGAACACCATTATGAAAAATAAAATTTATAAAACAAATAGCGCACTTATGATCGCAGTTACAGCATCCTTCATTTACTTTGTTATAGGAAGATTTGTTAATATTCATGATTTTTTTAGAGGATTTTTAGTTGGCATAAGTATTGTTGGATATTGTGTTGGTATTTATGGAATGAGCCATGATCTTAGTAAATTAAAAGAGTTTAAACAGGCATTATTTCATAGATAAGAGTAGAGTGCATAATAGTCTATCTCATGTTACCTTTTATGTTATATTCCATTGGAGTGTAACGCATTCCGTTATTTTCTAACTCTATGCTGGTAGCAACAAAGCCAATATGTTCGTATATTGGAACAGCATAGGGTGAGGAATTAACGGTTATTTTAGTAATATTTTGATTACTCAACGAATGTTTTACAGTTTGAAACAATTCTTTTGCAATTCCCATTCGCTGATATTCTTTTGATACAAATAGAAGAGAAACGTGAGAGATATCTCTAGTTGCTATTACACCAACTATCTTACCATCGATATAACAGCACCACATTTTCTTATATCCTGTGTTAAGATCAGATAGGATATTGCTATATTTATGTTTTAAAAAATTATGAAATGTTTGCTGACCTTCCATAGAATAGTCTACAGCTACAAATTCTTCAAACACCTCATTCACAAGCTGAATGGCATCTTTCAAATCTTTTATATTGAGTTCTTTTATTTCTCTCATAGCGCACCACCTCTCAATTATTCCAATCTATTTATTTTCTCCTAAAATTCCATATAAAAATAATTGGTGTATCTGCATCTGCTCTTGCTGGATATTGTTTGGATCTAATTTAATGTGATTCAGACTATCTATGAATTTAAGTACAATTTCTGTTGTAATAGAGGAATCGATTACGCCCTCTTGTTTCCCGAGTTCAATATAATCTTGAAAGACTTGTCTCTTCCATACATTGATGTTTTCTTGTAATAATTTAATAAGCATTGGATCGGATAGTGCAATCTCTGATAGGTATTTGCTAAAGGATAGATTGACTCCACTAGAACATGCATCCAATGCTTTGATCAATTTATCTTTAAAATTAAGATCTAGGGTTAGTATTTCTCTAGCATGTTCAATTGTCTGTTGCATGATTACTTTGGAACATTCTGCAACCAGTGCTTCTTTGCTACCAAAATAATTATAGATTGTAACCTGAGATACACTGGCACTTGCGGCTATCTCTTTTATATTAGTATTGCTAAAACCATTTTGATTAAAAAGTTCAAAGGCAGCCTGAATTATAGCATTCTTTTTCTGTTCTGTTCTTATCTCATATTTATTCATAATCTATTCTCCGTGTTTTATTCCTATGACGTATCTTAACAACAATTTAATTGATTACTTTAATTGTAACATAATTATAATAAGAATGAAATACTTAAGGATATATTTCAAAACTTATTGACATATATAATCTATGATCTTATACTAGTTTTGAAATATAAATAAATATATTTCAAAACTAAAGGAGAGATTAAGAATGAAATCAGTTATATTTTATTTTACGGGATCAGGTAATAGTTTTGCGCTAGCAAGCAAATTAGCTTATTTACTAGGTGATACAAAAGTAATACATATTAGCGAAATGGAACACACAAAAATCAACGAGTACACTAGAATAGGCATAGCCTTTCCGGTTTATGGTACCCATGTTCCAAGGTATGTGGAGAATGTGTTAGAGAGAATACAATTTATACCAGGTCAAAAACTGTTCTTG
>JAEZUR010000124.1 GCA_023420935.1 Bacillota bacterium
CCATTTAACACAGGTGCTGGATTTGCAATGGGAATCAATGCGGGAGCAGAAATGACTACATTGGAGATGCGCTTTATCGCATTAAGATGTAAAGATACCATAGCCCCTACTGGAACTATCGCGCAAGGAGTTGGCGCAAAGCAGGTTAATTCCAAAGGGGAAGTCTATGAAACCAAGTATGGAATTACAACTTCAGAACGTGTTTATGGAACGGTAAAAGAGAATCAAGAAGGAAGAGGTCCTTGCTATCTTAGAACTGAAGGAATCTCTTCAGTACAAGACGAGGAATTGAAAAAAGCGTATCTTAATATGGCACCAAGTCAAACGCTAAAATGGATTGAGTCTGGTAAAAACCCAAGCGAGCAAAGTGTTGAAATAGAAGGTACAGAACCTTACATTGTGGGCGGTCATACTGCAAGTGGTTATTGGGTAGATACCAATCGAGAATCTACCATCAAAGGACTCTATGCAGCAGGTGATGTTGCAGGGGGAAGCCCTCAAAAATATGTGACAGGAGCATTGGTAGAAGGTGAAATTGCAGCCATTGCAGTAGCAAAAGCACTTATTGAGAATTCGATCCCTAATGATTTATCACAGACTGAGGAAGAAAGTCTAATTCAAGCTAAATTAGCAGAAGTGGAAGGAATTCTTAAACGTGATAATGCAGTATTTGAGACGGAGCAATTAGAAGAGGCTATGCAGAAAGTGATGGATACTTATGCAGGTGGAATCGGCAGTAATTATCAGTTTAATGAAAAACAATTAAGTCTAGCAGCAGAAAAAATAGAACAGATTGAGAAGTTAACCAAGGAGCTTAGTGCAAATGATATGCATGAGTTAATGTTTGTATATGAGCTTAGAGAACGACTTACCGTATGCAAATCAGTGATTGCGCATTTGAAGGCAAGAAAAGAAACCAGATGGCATAGTTTTGCAGAGAATCTGGATTATCCAGAGAAAAGTGATGAATGGTTAAAATATGTAAATTCAAAACTGATTGATGGCAAACTTGAGATAATCTATCGAGATTTAGTAGGACGAGGTGAAACATATGAGCATAAAAATTAGTAAAGACAAATGTGTAGGATGTAAAAAATGTCTGGCAGCATGTCCAGGAAGTCTTATTAAATTTGGTGAAGATAAGAAAGCATATATTAAATATCCAAAGGAATGTTGGGGATGTACCTCCTGTGTAAAAGAATGTAATCAAGAAGCTATTTCATTGTACCTTGGCGCTGACATTGGTGGTGCTGGCAGCAAGTTAACCACAAAAGTGGAAGGCGATGTTGTTCATTGGAATATAGAGAAAAGCAATGGAGAGATCCATGTAATTGATGTTAACCGTAAAGATGCTAATAATTATTAATGAATTTGTGATATCTTAAGCGAAGGTATTGTAATTTCACAAATTCATAAAAAAGTTTAGGAGGGTACTAAAATGAGCCAATTAACACATCTTGATGAATTAGAAGCTGAGGCGATATATATTATCCGCGAGGTGGCGGCGGAATGTGAAAAACCTGTTATGTTATATTCCATTGGAAAAGACAGTTCCGTTCTGTTACATCTTGCCATGAAAGCATTTTATCCGGAAAAGATTCCATTTCCATTTATGCATATCGACACTACCTGGAAATTCCGTGAAATGATTGAATTCAGAGATCAGAAGGCAAAAGAACTTGGAATTGAAATGATCGTTCATTCCAATGAAGAGGGGAAAGCACAAGGAATTAACCCATTTGATCATGGTTCTGCTTATACTGATATTATGAAGACGCAGGCTTTAAAACAGGGACTTGATAAGTACGGATTTACCGCAGCATTTGGTGGTGGACGCCGTGATGAAGAAAAATCTCGTGCGAAAGAAAGAATTTTCTCTTTCCGTAATGAAGCTCATGCTTGGGATCCGAAAAATCAGAGACCAGAGATGTGGAAGCTTTATAATACCAGAATCAAAAAAGGCGAAAGCATGCGAGTATTCCCAATCTCTAACTGGACAGAAAAAGATATCTGGCAATATATTCAACGAGAAAAGATAGATATTGTTCCATTATATTTTGCAAAAGAAAGACCTGTTGTTTACCGCGATGGAAATATAATTATGGTGGACGATGATCGATTAAAACTATTACCAGATGAAAAAATAGAATATAAAAATGTACGTTTCCGTACCCTAGGATGTTATCCGTTAACTGGTGGATGTGAATCAGAAGCTTCTACCCTGGATGAAATTATAGAAGAAACATTAAGTGCTGTTTCCTCCGAGAGAACCACTCGTGTCATCGACAGTGAAGAAGCAGGTAGTATGGAAAGAAGAAAGAGAGAGGGGTATTTCTAATGAAAGGATTATTAAAATTTATAACATGCGGAAGTGTGGATGATGGAAAATCAACTCTCATTGGTCATATTTTATATGATGCAAAACTTCTCTATGCTGACCAAGAAAAAGCGTTGGAATTAGATAGTAAAGTTGGAAGTAGGGAAGGTGCCATTGATTATTCTTTACTCCTAGATGGTCTGATGGCAGAACGTGAGCAGGGAATCACCATTGATGTGGCATACCGTTATTTTACAACGGATCACCGCAGCTTTATTGTTGCAGATACACCAGGACATGAAGAATATACCAGAAATATGGCAGTTGGAGCGTCTTTTGCGGACCTTGCTATCATCTTAGTTGATGCGAAACAAGGTGTATTAGTGCAAACAAGAAGACATGCAAGAATCTGTTCCTTGATGGGTATCAAGCATTTTGTATTTGCTGTCAATAAAATGGATTTAGTAGGTTATGATCAAATACGTTTTGAAGAAATTCAGAAAGAGATAGAAGAATTAGCAGAGGAAGTATCTTTAGATAGTATCTATATTATTCCGTTGTCTGCAACAGAAGGAGACAATGTAACTAAAAAATCAAATAATATTCCATGGTATACAGGAGATGCACTTTTAACTTACCTGGAACAGATTGATGTAACTAGTTCAGCTAATGAGCAAGGTTTCTATATGCCAGTGCAGAGAGTATGTAGACCAAATCATACATTTCGAGGGTTCCAAGGTCAGATAGAAGCAGGAAGCATAAAGGTTGGCGATGAGATCACTACACTTCCAAGTAATGAGAAAGCTATTGTAAAAAGCATTCATATTACCAATAAAGAAGTGGACTCAGCAGCGAAAGGCCAGCCAGTTACCATTCAGTTAAATAAGGAAGTTGATGTTTCTAGAGGCTGTGTATTAGCAAAAGATAATAGTATAACATCTAGTAAAACAATCACTGCTACTATTCTTTGGATGGACGATTCCCAATTGACTGCAGGTAAGAATTATTTTGTAAAAGTTGGAACAAAGTTATTACCAGGCGTTGTTACAAATATAAAATATAAAATTGATGTAAATACAGGGGAACAGATAACAACAGACCATTTAACTAAAAATGAAATCGCTTTATGTGATATTTCTCTTTCAGAAAAAATCGTAGTTGATCAGTTTGATGCTCATAAAACATTAGGCGAGTTAATCCTAATTGATCGTATTACTAATATGACATCTGCTTGTGGAGTTGTTGAAAACCTAGGTGGTGGAAGTGAAACTCATGAAGAACATGCCGTATTCCAATATAATGACCTTCATGCTAGAGGAGATATTTTCGAAGAGTTCTACTATAATTTAGAAAGCTTATCCATTTCTAAATATAAGGCAGAAGATCAGAATTACACCGTAGGCGACCAGATTCCTGTTAAAGGAGAAAGTTATCATTATCCGGATAATTTTGATGCATTAGTACTTCGTGATCAAGTAGTCATATTGGTTCGCGATAAGAAAATTACTGGCATTCAAACACTAAACAATTATGAATATACCAATCTCCCACTTGTGAATGGAAGAGGGTTTGGAATTAAGGTTAATTCCGTAGAGGATTACAATCAGTTCCTTGAGGAATATAAAGTGGCAGACCGAAACGAAAATAGTTTTTCAAATAAATGGTTCCGCTTTGATACCTACCGAAGTGTAATCTTCCACAGTAATTATTGGGAAATCTAAGCGTCATATAGAAGGATACGTACAGAAAAGTACTTGCAAGAAAGCTTGCTTACTTTCCTGTACGTTCCCGCGTATAACGAATTAGTCATAAATAAACAATGAAGGATGATGTTATGTCTAGTAAAATGAAATTTAATACTTCTCTCTTGCATGGTAACATGGAAAGTGAAAAGAGAACGGGTGCAACAGTTACCCCTATTTATCAATCAAGTGCATTTGAACAAGATTCTGCTGAAAAACTGGAAAAAGTATTTCAAAATACTGCTCCAGGCTTTTCTTATACAAGAATTAACAATCCAACCATTGCATCTTTCGAGCAGCGTATTACGTTGCTGGAAGGTGGCGTAAGTACGATAGCCTGTGCTTCTGGCATGGCGGCTATCTTTAATGCAATTATGAATGTGCTACGATGTGGAGATGAAATCATATCCAGTGCAAGTATTTTTGGTGGAACCATAGGGTTGTTTAAGGACTTAGAAGCGTTTGGAATACATACAAAATATGTGAATGAACTTACAGTAGAAACACTTCGCAAACAAGTTTCTGAGAACACGAAAGTTGTCTTTGCAGAAACCATTGGTAATCCCAAACTGGATGTTCTAGATATCAGATCCATTGCGGAGTTTACTAAGTCAAAAAATATTTTATTGGTGGTGGATAATACAGTAGCCACAGCTTACTTAGTAAAACCAATCGAACTTGGTGCAGATGTTGTCATTAATTCATCCTCAAAGTACATAAATGGTAGTGGTAATTCTATTAGTGGAGTCATAACAGATAGTGGAAAATTTAAGTGGGAGGAAGAACGTTTTCCTACTTTATTGTCATATAAAAAAATGGGTCCTTTTGCATATTCTGCAAAATTAAGAGATGCCCTGTTCCGTAATACAGGAGCTTGCTTGTCTCCATTCAATGCATATCTAAACAGCGTAGGACTAGAGACTATGGGCATTCGAATGGAACGGGTATGCCATAATGCGTTGGAACTTGCTAAGTGGTTTGAAACTTGTGAGCAAATAGAATCGGTTAATTACCCAGGATTGGAACAGAGTCCTTATCATGAAATTGCGAAAAGTCAATTTAAGAATGGGTACGGAGGAATGATTACCATACGTGCAGGCTCCAAGAGAAAAGCATTTTCCATTATCAATCATTTAAAATATGCATTGAAAGTGGCTAATATTGGAGATACCAAAACTCTGGTAATACATCCAGATTCGACCATATATTCCCATAGCTCCAGGGAAGAAAAAGAAAATGCAGGAGTATATGATGATTTAATTCGTATTAGTGTTGGAATTGAAGATATCGAAGATCTGATAGCAGACTTTGATCAGGCAATTCAAGCTGAAATAGAATCATAAAAAGGGAGGAAACAAAATGGCAGTAGATTATGCAAGCCTGAAAAAAGGCGGTTTCATGAGACAGAAACAAAAAGGAATGTTCTCCTTAAGGCTTCAAGTGGTTGGAGGCACACTAACCAGTGAAAATCTTAAGAAAATATATGAAGTGGCTGAAACTTACGGAGAAGGATATGTACACCTTACCTCAAGACAGGGAGTCGAGATTCCTTTTATTAAGTTTGAAGATATTGAAGTAGTGAAAGAAGAATTAGCTAAGGGTGGATGTAAGCCAGGAGTTTGTGGGCCAAGAGTTCGTACTGTAACGGCTTGCCAGGGAGATCAAATCTGCCCAAGTGGTAATATTGATTCCTATAAAATTGCACTTGAATTAGATAAACGTTATTACGCAAGAGAACTTCCTCATAAATTTAAGTTTGGTGTTACTGGATGTCTTAATAACTGTCTTAAAGCAGAGGAAAATGATGTTGGGGTAAAAGGTGCATTAGAAGTTAAGTGGGTAAAAGAAGACTGTATCTTCTGCGGTGTTTGTGAAAAGGCTTGTAGAGAAGGTGCAATTACCATAGACGGTGAAACTATCTTATTGGATGAAGATAAATGTAACTACTGTGGAAGATGTGAAAAATCTTGTCCAACTTCTGCTTGGAAAGGGGAAAGCGGCTATATTGTATCCTTTGGGGGGCTATTTGGTAATACCATTCACAAGGGGTCTTCCGTTTTACCAATTATAAAGTCTGAAGAACAACTGTACCGTGTGACGGATGCAGCGATTCAATTCTTTGATGATAATGGTAATGCAGGAGAACGTTTTAAATTTAGTATAGACCGAGCTGGCTGGGATAAATTCAAAGAAAAGATGGAGGAAGCATACCATGGTTGATTATAACATAGACGATACTGTTGATATTACCGATGTAGTCTGTCCGTTAACATTCGTGAAAGCAAAGGTAGCGTTGGAAGAACTTGATGATGGACAGATTTTATCAGTTCGAATGAATGATGGGGAACCAGTTCAAAATGTACCTCGAAGCATCAAAGAAGAGGGGCATCAAATACTAAAGCTGATTGATAACAAAGATGGTACATATGATCTCATTGTGAAAAAGGTTGAAGACTAAATTATTTCTTGGTTGATAGCAAGGCTGTGTCTATGATTATGGCTGAGAGCAAGGTTGTGTCCATGAATATGGTTGCATATCGATTCATTTGGTCGCCTTACCTTCCTAGGCAT
>JAEZUR010000163.1 GCA_023420935.1 Bacillota bacterium
GTTCCAATCACATTGAAGGACAGATGTATAAGTGCTGCTCTTTTTGCAGTTTTATTTGCACCGATTGAGGATAAGATGGCAGTGATACAGGTTCCAATATTCTGTCCTAGGGTAATGAAAATAGCTGAGTTCCAGTTTACAACACCGGACATTGCTAACGTTTGTAAAATACCTACCGAAGCGGAGGAACTTTGAACTATCGCAGTCACTAAGGTACCAGCTAATATTCCTAAGAACGGGTTCTGGCCCATGATTCGGAAGGCATCGGCAAAAATCGGTGCGTCAGCATATGGTTTTATCACTTCCGACATAAGATTAAGTCCTATAAACAATAGTCCAAAACCTATAATTATCTCTGCGATATCCTTTTTCTTCTGATGTTTTGTCATCATCAACAGGAAGGCTCCAATTGCCAGCAGTACTGGAGCAAAGAAATCAGGTTTTAAGACTGCACTCCATTCATTCATTGATACTAACCATGCTGTAACCGTAGTACCTATATTGGCTCCCATGATAACCCCGACTGCTTGTCCCAGATTCATAATTCCAGCATTTACGAAACCAACGACCATCACCGTGGTAGCCGAAGAGCTTTGTATGATTCCTGTTACAGCAGTGCCAACTAACACGGCAACAAAGCGGTTATTGGTCAGATATCCTAACAAACGTTTCATCTTGTTACCGGCCGATTTCTGAAGTCCGTCTCCCATCAGATTCATTCCATACACAAACATACCCAAACCACCGGCAAAAGAAAATAATAATTTAAGAATTTCCAATATCCTCATATATTCCTCCCTAAAAGTATTAAACAGTTATAATGACTGCATGTCATACATTAATATAATACAATAAAAAGGTATATGAAATCCATGTTAATTTTGTAAAATCCATGTAAAATACAAATATATACAGCTTTTTCATATATTTACTTCGAACAGATATATTATTACTCGTCCGAATAAAATTATGCATTCAAATTTTAATGTGCAAAAAGAACCTCCTAAGGGTTATTACTCTTAGGAGGTTTGTTCTAGGTCATCCTGATTATGATCTTAATTTATATTCTAAGCGAATCTTGTCTGCAATTAATGCTACAAACTCGGAATTCGTAGGTTTTCCTTTGCCGTTACTTACCGTATATCCAAATAATTCATCAATGGTATCCATCTTACCCCTACTCCAAGCAACCTCAATTGCATGTCGAATTGCTCGTTCTACACGGCTGGGTGTCGTCTTGTGACGTTTAGCAATCGATGGATATAATAACTTTGTAATGGAATTTAGCATCTCTGCATCATTGACAGACATCATAATCGCATCGCGTAAGTACTGATAACCCTTAATATGTGCAGGGACACCGATCTCATGAATGATATTAGTAACGTCTGATTCCAGATTACGTTCCATATAAGCACTCTTATTTTCATATGCGCTTACTCTATGATTATCGATCAGCTTATTATGATAATCACCTTTTATGTGCTTGATTCTTGATAAGATAACATTATTATCAAAGGGCTTCATAATATAATAATTAGCACCCAGTTCAAATGCATTCTCAGTTACGCCTTCCTGTCCGATTGCTGTAATAACGATGAAAGAAGGATTCTTCTTAAATTCAGAATCTCTTCTAACCTTCTCCATTACACCAAGCCCGTCCAGCTTTGGCATAATTAAGTCCAATAACACGACATCCGGTTTCTTCTCTTTGATCATGTCCAAAGCGTCTATTCCGTTCTCTGATTTGCCGACAACTTCGATATCAGAATCTTCTTTTAGGATATCCTCGAGAAGGTTCACCATTCTCTCATTGTCATCAACGATAGCCACATTAATTTTACCCATTACTTTCCAACCTCCATCACAATTTTTTGTTCGCTTAAAATGGTTCCCCTAGGTTTTTTCCCTCATAGCTTATTGGGTAGTGAGTATGTCGCATTTCACGTATCGTGTATTTTTGTTTAGCACTTTTGGTTTCATGTTGTTTTTATGATATTATTATACATCTTAGCTATTTCAGCGTCAATCTTTATCGCTTTAGCATATTGTACAAAATATAACCGCCATAATGCGACTTTTCTTATTAGTATTTTACATTTTAAGCCATTATACAACATTATTACCATTTATCTTTACGACAAGTTTTGCAAAACCATACTTTGTAAATTTTTACCATATCTGAATTATAGTCATAACACTTTTAACTTTCAAATGTTTCTTGTCGCACCATTCGACAACGAATTATCACTACTTTTCAAATAAAAAGCGGAAACCACAAGATTTTGTATGATTGGAAAATATATACATTTTATTTGCTGTACCTTTTCATTTTTTTCTCTAGAATCGTCTCATATTACGTCGATTTATTTTTACAACAAAAGATTTCCTTATTCTAAATTATTTACCATGTTTTCTATGAAAGTACCGTAACCTTTCGTTGAATCCTGTATAAATACATGCGTAACCGCACCAATTATCTTATTATTTTGGATAATAGGGCTACCACTCATTCCCTGTACGATTCCACCGGTGAGTTCTAACAGTCTTTTATCAACGATTCTAATTACGATACCTTTACTGTGATTCGCATTGCTAATATCGATACTTTCTATATTAATTTCATAATCTGTGATTTTATCATTTACATTACAGCGAATATAAGCTTTCCCCTTTTGAACCTCCTGCTTCAGTCCGATCGGAAGAGGCTCTGCATTGATACCCTCATCATATTCATAACCGACTCTTCCGAAGATTCCCTGGTAAGTGTTATTCGTGATACTTCCGATCTTATATTTATTGCTCTGACGTATCATTCCGATCAACTCTCCAGGCTCTCCTTCTTTTCCTTTGATAATCGACATGATTTCAGCAGTATAGATTGACCCTAGCTTTACATCCATTAGTAGTCCTGTGTCTATATCAGTAATTCCATGTCCCAATGCCCCGAATTGACCATCACTCGAGATAAAAGTAAGCGTACCGATACCCTGGGTATTATCTCGTATCCAAGCTCCTATCTTAAAACTACCGCTTGCTGTTTTTACCGGTGTTACCCGGATTGTTATCTCCTCCTTGTTGCGTCTTACTAAGAGTGTGATTGCCTCTCCGTTACTATTTTGAATCAGATCCACAAAATCATTTTTTCGATTTACTTTGGTACCATTAATCTCCAGAATGTAATCGCCGGATTTGAGTTTATCTCTGGTTGGCTCATAGT
>JAEZUR010000010.1 GCA_023420935.1 Bacillota bacterium
TATCGGTATAGTACCACTATGGAACTATATAAGCAAGAACTTTTTGTAATTTATTACTAAATTAAATATGCAAAATGCCACAGTTCTTATAAATACTGAACGGTAGCATTTTTAATTCGTTATACAAAAGATCCAAACGTGGTCTGTATGGCTTAGCCCTGACCTTTAGACAATCTTAAACCCTACAAATATAGATATAAACAAACAGATCACAATAATGGTAATGGCAATGGTAACCCCTTGAAAAAGAGCCATCTTCATACCGCTTTTCCATCTCTTCGACAATTTTTTCATCGCCTCAGCATCTTCTAGGTTTTGTTTTTCATCGATTACAAGTAGATTTTCTTCTATGGCTTTTAACTCAGCTCTGCAACCCTCACATTCAAGCAGATGTTCTTCCACCAACTGCTTGCTTTCGTTACTACTTACACCATCGTGATATAGTGGTAACAAATCTTTTATCACTTCACATCCTATTTTCATTTCATAGCCTCCTGTAATTGTTTTTTTGCTCTGTAAAAAACCAGTCTTGCCCAACTATCCGATTTTCTAAATAATTCTCCGATCTGCGAAAATGGTAATTCTCCAAATACCCTCAAGGTAAATACTTCCTTATACGGCTCATCTAGATTATGTAGTAACCTATGTAGTCTCTTGGCATCTTCTTTCTCTAAGTATGCTGACTCTAAATCAAATGCTTTCTCAGCATATTCTGCATTCACCTCAAGAACCGTATATTTTCGTTTGGCATGATGGGAGAAATACGTGTTTTTGGCTATCTGACATAACCAAACATACAATTTACAGCGCCCATCAAATCTTTCAATATGCCTCATGGCTTTAAAAAAAGTTTCTTGTGTAATTTCCTCTGCAAGCGTTTCGTTGTAGCAGAGAGACCGAACATATTTATATACGTCAGAAAAGTGTTTCTCGTATATATCCTCGAAGTCTGGCGTACTCATTTCATCACCCCCATATTGATATGACTTAGTAATTGGAAATACGTTTCATATTATCGTTAATATTTTCTAAAAATTTATATTACTTATGTTATAGGCTAAAATATTTATATCTTCCCGTGCTTTCCTCGTATTATATCTCCCAAAAAACGCTACATTCCAAAAAAGAACTGGACTGTAGCGTTTTACTTGTTATCTAAAATCAAAGTTATACTTGATGCTTAACCTTGAAGATCATTGGCCTGACGTTCCATATTTTCTACTACAATGTCGTAAATATCCCCAAGGGAAGCACAATACTCAAGTAATTTCCAAGGCGTATTGGTATGAAAATGAATTTTAATTAGTTCCTCATCACCCACGGCTAGAAGGCAATCTCCTTCTATGTTTTGGGTTATGTACTCGTTAATGTTATCTTCGGAAAGATTCTCACCTTCGATAAGTAATTGGGTATCAAATTTATATTCTAGCATATTGATTCTCCTTCTTAATATTTTTATATTAATTATTTATGATTCAAACATTTTATCGAGTGAATTACATACAGATACGCTATATTCCTATTAATTACACTATTGTTCTCTTTTTTCTATTTCTATATATTAGTAGTAAAATAAAAATCACTGTGAATGATGTCCCTGCTATTACAGTATATTGAACTATTTCGCCATTAATATTACCCTTAATTACATTCCATATTTGCACTAAATCTGCAACACTTAATATAAACGCTAGCACATTAAGTACTTTCCCTTCAATTTCAGATGCTATTCCACTTTTTAACGAAGCTATCTGTTCAATATGTTCTTTATTTCGTTTATATTCTTCAAATAACTCTTTCGTGCCTATAGCTTCAACAATTCTATTAGACAGAATCTGTACATTCTCGTAATTATATATATTATTTTCCCAAAGAATAATCGTTTTTCCGAATTCAACTTGTAGGTTTAATGTTTGTTTGGCTTTGATGTTGCTGTTTTCTACTAATTCATCCATTATTTGATTATTGATGCGAATGATTGCTGCATTTTGTAACATTGCAATTTCACATATAAAAATTAGCAGAACAATCTCAGTAATATTATCTTCAAAAACATCCGAAAATTTCTTTGTATAATAAACAAAGCTTGATTTTGAAACATATAGTTCGTAAAAATCGTAAACGGATATATCATTTCTTGCTCGTTCATTTATTTCACTATTCTTCAATTTTAGTCCATTATGTATACTATCTTCAACTTCTCCTACTAATAAATATTCTAGATTCTCTTTTATTTTATTATCCAATGACATACTATACACTGTTCTACATTTTCCAGAAAAACGTAAATTGAAGTTTTCTTGAATATACTTCTTTATAGAAATAAGTGCGTTATTTTCATAAATTTTAATATAACCTTTAGATACCATATCTCCCACTTGAGATGCGTCTAATGAACAACTTGGAATTAGCAATTGTAAAATACCTAGTTTGGTATCTTTTTGATACGTTAAAACCAATTCTGCTGAAAATTTAATTGCCTTTAATTCATCATAATCATCATCCACATAATAAGCCATATCTATATTGCACAGATAATATCTATTTATTGATTTTGAAATCCTCTCATTACATTCATACTTGGTAGTTTCATTTAGCTTATCCAGATACGACTGTATAAGTAAATTACTTTTTTGCTGTTTCCCATTATATTTACCACTAACCGGAATCAAAATATAAATATCTATCTTACTCTTCATATTTTATTACCTTTCTGTACACTTTATAACCCTCTTCCGTTTTTGCCATGAATTCAAACCCATATCTTTCAGCAAGTTTCTCACCGTCTTTACTAATTACTATAGTCAAAATATCCTCTACAATATTTCCTTTCTTCTCCTCTAATAAAATATGATTATTCATATATTCCATCATCATATCCGCCACACCTTTATTTTGATATTCAGGATATATTGCTATGGAGATAAGAAATATATAATTTTTTTTCTCAAATTTTTTAACATCTTTTGGCTCAATATTGTCATCGAAATAATTACCACTTTTGATAATTTCTTCATGTAATCTTTCCGAAATCGGAAAATAGCACAAATATCCTACAATCTCATTGTCGTATCGAGCTAAAACTAACATTTCAGGATATTTATCTAAGCGTCGAATAATATTATTGAAGTCTCCTCGATCTTCCTTTTTATACACCTTTGATTCTATATCCATAACTTTTAATACAACATTTTTGTCTATTTCTTTTGAACTTTGCTCAATAGTAAACATACTTTTCACTCCTAAATTTATAATCCATTCTCATGATTATACGTGCTAGGCACTATTTTAACTTTTACCCGTTTTCATCTAACATATAAACATCTCATGATTCACAGATTTAATCATCAAACGCTTCAAATTCCATATCTTTTACTATCCACTTTTGTCTCTTGTTATTATACTTCAAAATACTGATCGCCATACCTAAACCATCCGAATGCCCATACCCGCTTATATATTGCATCCCTCTTAATTCAAGAATACCATCTTTATTTACATCCTTTGGAACTAAAGAACAATAATTATCAGCAGATCCTTCTGTCTTTTTTCTTAGCTTATTCCCTTTATATAGATTCAACTCTTTATATTTCTTTCTTTGATCACTTTTATCTACTATTATTTTTTTAGTGAGCTGTGGTAAACTTATCTTTATATTAAAGTTATCCATAAACATTACTTTAAGGTTAATTTCTTCCCTTATCTTCTCATTATCAAATAAAACATTGAGACGATTATCCTTTAACGAGTAGATAGAATGTGTATATTGTCCAGCTCCACCAGTCATATCATTATTCACACTCACAAGAATATCTTTTACCTTATCTCCATTGAAATCCCCCATAGAAAAACTGTATCCATAACCATGAGCATTTTTGGGAGATAAAAACATTAATTTCTTGCTTTTTCCATCTTGAATAATCAATGTTATATTATCATGATAAGGTGAAGAGAAATCTTCTTCATGGACTCCCGTCATTAATATGTTGTCCTCTATCTTGTCCCCGTTCACATCACTCTGCTGAAAGTCAAGTAGATATGCATTGTCGTAAAAATCCACATCATCCACTTTAAACTTTGAAAATATTTCGTAATCGCTCTTGGCGATTAGTTTATTGTAATCAATGGTCATTATTTGATCTTCTTTTAAACTGAATTCCTTTTTTACATCCGCTACATTCTTATTTGTACTCTCTTGATTACATTTAACTGGTTCCAGATTCAAAACCCTGTAAGACTCCCCTATATTGGATTTTAACATTTCCCCAGTTTTCGCTGAAAAAGAAATTGCTACTTCCCAATCGTCATAATCATATCCTGATATTAGAAAACTAATCCTCTCTTCATCATATTTAGTAATATAATATTTAACATTTAGATTGTACACATATGCGGCTGGAATGCAGTAATTTTCTTTTATGGTCTGTTGTAAATCCTTATCTTCCAGATATTCTTTTGCTTTTGTATCAAATTGGATTAGTAACTCTTGATTATATTGTCTTAACTTTTGATTAATCTTTTTATTAATCTCGTTGGTTTCTTCCATCTCAGGTAACCACACGATATATTGAGCTGCTATACTTTCCTTTTGTGAACCGTCTGAGTCTATAAATTGTTTGTTATAAACTTTAGAATATTGTTTCGTATTAACACCAGGTAATTCACAAGTAGCCTTATAATATTCGTAACTGGAACCACCAAGTGGATCATCTGGATTACTTGACCATTTTATAATAGTGTAATCCTTAGCATTTACTGCATATGTAGTATGATCATAATCGAATTCCATATAGTTGTGGTTTACGGAATAATGATTGAAATGAATTAAATCTGAATCCTCTATATGAAGGTAATTCATCAACTGTTTTGTTGCTAAGTCTACATCGTTTATTTCTATTTTATTATTTAATTTTAGAAATAAAGATGCTGATGTTAATGATACCTTACTGGTATTGTGTCCGCAACCGACTAAAACAATGGTTAATAATGCTGTTACTATTAATAAATACCTTAAATGTCTCATTTATTATTCTCCCCTTACTATTTGTTTCTCATATAATTATCGAAAATTTATTTAAAATTTCTCCCCATTTATCAATTGTTTGGTCTTATCTTGTTAATAACCAACAATTTATTATCCCCCTTTTGAAATTCATAATCCGTTGTTACTATCTCAACATGGTACCGCTTTTTGAAATAGTCTAACACATTATTTGTTAAATCTGTTGTATTTGCATCCAGATCAACAATCGGAAATATTCTTATTTCTTTACATACTCTTAGCATTTCTGTTATTGCTTGAATATGAAAATCATATCCTAGGTTTGTATACATCAACAGAAAATGAGAACTCAATCCTATATCAAAACTATCCTGCTCATAAGGCAATTTATTCGGTAACTGGTGAAACACATATCTGCCCTCTTTCCGGCCTTGCTCATAATCGGATAAAAATTTCTGCATAGCAGACATGCGTATATTCTCCAATTCATCTAAATCCTTAATATGCGACCAAACATAATTGCACCTATTTTCTTTCACTTGCTGCATTACAACATCACGTACTTCTTTGATGCGCTCTCGTATTTCTTCTTCTGAATATTGATATATTGGGTCAAAAGATATGACATGACCTCCATTCATTGTTGCCTCGCAATTAAAGCAAGCAGGTCCATCTCCAAACCCTGCAATTCTCTTTGACATATCCTGTTTATCTAATTGAAACATTAATTTATATTCATTTAAATTCCTTCCCCAAGGAACAACGCTATCCAACTTAAAAGCCATAATTATCCCCCTCCAGAATTCTATGTTATCTGTTTCCTGTTTACTATTTTTTACTAATGTTTCAATTTTATCACTTCTTTTATCATTTCTCAACGTAAATGAGAATTCTCAGAATAAATCGAATACTTTTTATCTATTTTTGGATTCTCTTCCCATTAAAAAGCATATTTCCTACTTAATCCTTTCATCTTTTATCCCCCATAATATTTTCCTCACATATTCTTATAAACTCATTTAATATCTTACTTTTCCATTTATTCTTATGTACTAGTAACTGTAAAGAAAGACTCTCCCCTTTTTCCGCATCCTTTAACCTTACCTGCTTAATTCTTTTGTTTCCCTTGGCTATTAATCCATGCAGATACGTAATTCCTAGCCCACTTTCCACAATTTTTAGTATGACTTCTGTAGATGAACTCTCCATTAAAATGTTGGGTTCCACTCCATATGTTTGAAAAAATGTATCGATTCTCTTTCGATATTGACAATTGGGTTCCGTTAAAACAAATCTCTGTTTCATTAATTCCTCAATACTTATATGGGAGGATACCACAGGTGCATCAGCTGAAGCATAAAAACCTAGTTCAACGGTCTGTTCAATTAATACGCGAAACTCATCCGTTGGTTTACTAAAGTCTAATACGAATGCAATATCAGCCTGACCACTTGCAAGATAATGCTTCAATTCATCCGTAACACCTGAAATAGTCTTTATATTAACATTTGGATAAGTTCGTATAAACTGATTCAGAATATTAGGAAGTACCGTCATACAGATCGAATCAACTGCTGCGATTCGTAGTGAACCTGAGGTTTTTGATTCATCCTGCATTGCGTCAAAAAATCGATCTGTTATTCTAAAAATCTCATTGCTATACTCTAATAATCTTTCTCCCTCATCTGTGATTCGAATTGCATTCCCATACCGTTCAAATAATTTCACACCAAGCTCATTTTCCAAAACCTTAATTTGTGTTGTAACGGTTGACTGGGCATATCCTAGTTGTTCTGCTGCTTTGGTGATACTATTTAGTTCACATACTCGTTTAAACGTATAAAGATTCCTATTTTCCATATGTACCTCATTACAATTATTGATGACCTTCTTCAAATATATCAATTTTACAAATATTTACCAATATGATACCATGATTTCCAACAAACAACAATACGAGAGGAAGATTATTATGAAAAAAATAGTAGTACTATGTGGTAGTGGACGAAGACACGGTAACTCCGAACAGCTTGCAGACGCCTTTATCAAAGGAGCAGAGCAACAGAACCAGATTACTAAAATTACATTAGCAGATAAGAAAATCGCGCCATGTTGTAACTGCGACTATTGTCAAAATCATCAAGGTAACTGTGCAATCAAGGATGATATGGGCGATATCTTTACTGCATTGCAACAAAATGATATTCTTGTTCTTGCTTCTCCAGTGTATTATCTGGGATTTAGTTCACAGCTTAAGACTGTCATTGACCGAACTTATGCGGAAAGTGCTATCGGAAGAAAGATTCAAAGTGCTATATTATTATCTGTTGCCGCGAAAGAAGACCAGTTTGTGACTGATTGTATGACTCATTCTTATGAGCAGTTATGTGATTATCTTGGATTTAAAAATCTTGGAATGATTACTGGGAAAGGTTTGGAGAAGCCAAATGATATAGAAAATTCCCAAGTTCTAGTTAATGCATTTGAACTTGGGAAGTCTATTGTATAGGATTACATAATAAATTACGTATAGATATTGTATGATTTTTTGTGATACAATGGATTTATCATGTATGAGGGAGGATTAGACTATGTTTTTATTCTCAAAAGCTAAACAAACGCCAATGCCAACTGGCAGTGGGCTTGATATTTATAACACCAAGGAAAACGAGCCAAAATCCTCTGTCGTTGAAAGTAGTGATTATGATTTTGCAATGCTTAACTATACGAAACATGATTTCCGATATGAATTTGTAGAAAGCTATATGAAGTATATTAAGAACTGCTACGGTATTACCGTATTTAACTGTAAGTTTGAGCGACCAAAAACAGAAATCGATTTTATTAACTTTTATATCTATCTGTGGGAAGATGACCTGATATTTTATATCGGATTGAAGATGTAATTATATTGTTATGTATATTTTGAACACTTTGTTTGCGCTTTATTAATCATTATGACTTAATTCTATACGCATAAAAACTTTTTATCAGATTGATTGTCAAGACCTTGCATACTACTGAAGCAAGATCCTGGACATTCAAACATAATAAAACATCTAAATCGGAAAATTATTTCTAAAAGTAAATCCTTTTTTCTGAACTGTACTTACAATTACCTTTGTTCCATTAATTTTTCTAATTCATATCTAAGTTCAACAAAATAGAATTTATCTGCCAAACTCCCTAGCCATTCGCTTTAAGGCGAATCTATTTGATATATTTGCTGTTATTTAATTGCTATTAGTCCGGGAATTCTATGTATTATTTTGAGTATAATAGCCTTCGGGTATCATAGTGGTATCATAGTGAAAATAATTTTAGTACCTTTCAATAGTATTTTACCTAGCCAAGTTCTCTAATTGCATTGACAATCGAATTTGTATTCCAAGCAACAATTTTATCAGCATTATTTTTCACTTTTAATGATGTCTTCTCCGCCCCCCATGGCTCAATGGCAATAATTTTTTTAGGAATATAAAATTCATTCTTTGCAATTTGAATTTCCTTATCAATCCATTTACTATATGATGAATATACACCTGCCAAAATTAACAATACACTTGCAGACTGCATCTGTGATTTTATAGCATTATATAATTGAAAATCGTTATTGGCATTATGAATTGGATTATCCCTAGGAACCGAATAATTCTTATATTCAAAATACTTTGCTTCTTCCAATAATGAAACTAAGCCTTTATATGCATCTGAATATGCCCATGAATGACTAATAAATAAATTATAACTCATACAACATTAACCTCCTAAAATTACTACCAACTCAAACAAAACATATACAACAGCAAAAAGAAAAGGAATTATTTTTTCAATATTTGAAACAGGCCAGTATCTTGCTCTATTTCTCCCTTCACCAAGCTTTTCCCATTCATATATATACAAATTTAGTGGTAGCAATTGTTCTACTTCTTGAATAATTTCGAATTTTCTTGAATTAAGTAATTTATAACTTTCAAGAAGATAATACCATGTGTAAGATAAAATAATACCAACAATCATTATTACCAAACTATACTTTTTTACTTCAAATCCTTTTATCCCGACAATAGTTAGCACAATAATATTAGCAGATAAGAAGAAAGTATTAACATTTATTCTTCTCTGGCTAACTCTATCCGCCATTTCAACATACATTTTATATTGTTCCATAATTTGGTTGCTTTGTTCGGAATGTTCTTTATTTAATAGACTAATTTCTCTCACCCCTAACTAGCATTTATAATTTTCTTTTCAGTTCTGAATAAAATCTTTGTACTTCAGATTCATGAGTTGCATATTGATAGGCACCATGACTAAAAGCTCTTTCCTGTAACACTTGATTGGCAACTTGTTTTCTTGTTTCAACATACATTATAATATCACTTTTATTCTTTAATCTTGGCCAAAATTCTAGATAGTCAGGTAATGTTTGTGCACTTAATAAATAATTTGCAATTGGCATATCTTTTTGTGTTGCCATTCCAATCTCAAAAGGAACCCACCAAGATTTTTTTGTCTGTTCTGATAAAACAACTATTACATCCGTACATTCACTTAACTTTCCTTTAATATGCTTCGTAAGTTTTTCTCCATCTCCAGAAATAGTATTGTCAAGCAAATCAAGATATGCTTCAACTCCGCATTCAACTAATGCTTTTTTTACATCTAACGCCGCACTTTCATCTTCCTTTTTATGTGATATAAATATCTTGTAACCCATAATTCTTACCTTCCTCCTCTAATTAATATTTTAAGATTATCCCATGTCCAATTATATATTTTATCCGCTGAATTTGCTTGTATCGGTTTAACGCAAGTCTTATTTGCTCTACCTTTAAGAAGAAAATAGTCAATTTTCTCCTCTTGTGCAATCTTTAGTTCAGCTGATACACCTGCAGCTGTATTTGTTTTTTCACCACAAATCACTATTACAACATCGCACCCTTTAATTCTTCTTCTAGCATTTGCTTTCCAATTCTCAGATATTGTCTCTTTTATCGACATATCTGTTATTTCAAATGGAGAGTCCGGATTTTTAGCCTGTCCTACTAATAATGTTTTTAAATCTGAATCATGGTCATAATCAAAACTAATAAAAACTCTTTTCTTTGCCATATCATTTCCTCCTATATTCTACCTTCTTTTATTAATTGCCAATAATACTGCCCAAGTGGGGTTAAACGACAAGATTTTGATTTCATAGCCGCAAAATACATGTGTTGCTCACCCACTGGTTCTATTAACCCTACTCCTTCTAATTTTTGAAGTAGCTTAAACTTTTTTATATGTTCTTCATCAGCATATGGCTCAATCACCTTATGATCTACTTCAATTTTATTTGTAAACTCATATGATGGATCTAGTGGCATTTCTTCATCAGCTCTAGAAAAACAATCCTCAATTATTCTAATATCGTCATAACTTACTCTGGGTACAACATCCCTTACCGAAACAAATTGATATATATTGGTTTTAAATACAGGCCTCTGCTGCCACGCACCCAACGCCTGATCTATGTACGCATAAATACTTCCAGGTGTTATTTTCCCCTGTAAATTAGCAGCCCCTCCTTTTAGTGCCTCTAATAGAAGATTTGTAAATACTCCATGACCCGCTATTTCCATCGCACTTTCATCATCTTTGCTGGCTGTCAAAAGCGTAACACCTTGTCCTATTGCACTAACCGAAGCAATACTACTTGGGACATTTCCAATTGCACCAGCATGGCAACAATCAAGTATGATTATCTTATTTTCACTACTTGAATTATTTGCATAATGGATAATATCTGCCATTGATACACCAAGATCGTGGTCAGTGAAATCTGGCGTTACTATGTATCCCCCACGTTCATCAATATATCCATGACCCGAAAAATATAATAATGAAATTTCTGATTTGCCCTTAAACAATGAATCAATTAAATATAATAGCTCACCCTTTGACTTAATATTTTCCTTTAAAACCACATCAAAATTTCTACTTCCATTCCCATTTTTTTCAAGAATTTTTGCAATATCACGAGCATCATTAACACAACCACTTAATGGGATTTTGGGATACTCATTTATTCCTACTACCAGTGCTTTTTTCACTACCCTACCTCCTTTGTGAAAACTACAATCTCTTCTCAAGTTCCATCTTCCGCTCCTTCCAATCAGGCATTAACATTGCCACAAAATCATAAAACTTTTTTGAATGGTTCGGATGTATAAAGTGCGTGAACTCATGCAATACAACATACTCTATACAGTTTCTTGGTGCTTCGATCAACTTACTATTTAAAGTTATTACACCTCGTTTCGGCTGACATGATCCCCACCTAGATGTCATATATCTAATCTTTACAGTTGGATACTCCACATCATATTTTTTGAATATTTGGTAAATCTCTCTACTTATCTGATTAAATGTCCCAGTTTGCATTTCTTTTAGCCAGCTATTCATAAGATTTTCTTTACGTTTTTGATTATCTTTGTTTCTAACAGTGAGAAAAATAAACACACCATCCGTTATAACAGACTCCTGCTTCCCCTGAATAACTTTTAGTCGTAAACTTTTCCCTAATATATCAAAACTCTCGCCACTAACATATTGTCTTGGCGCAATTGATACATACTTACGGATTTCCTCATATTTGCTCAGTGCACGGAAAATATAGTCCTGCTTATCTTTGACAAAATTATCAATAAAATCGACTGGTACACTTTCACTAGCTGATACAAATACCTGACCATCAGGCTTTACGCGTAAATTGATATTTTTCACCTGTTTTCGTGTGAGCTGATATTCTAATACTCTTTGCTCACACGCAACTTTTCTTATTTCTGTATTAGACATCATCAGCTTTTAAATCTCCTTAATGCAGTTGTCTTGACATTTTCAATGATTTTATCAATCACATCAAACGGCAATTTGAACTTTCCAGTGCATTCATACTCATAAAACAAATCATCAATATCTTGCGCTATTCTGTCATGAATCGTCTTATTATTTGTCCAATCCACTCTACTATGCTTCTCAATGATATTTGTTATCTGTATTGCAATATCTGCAATTAAATCTTGTTTCGTTGGCTTTTCTCCAGCTTCATATGTTGATTCTTCCGCTACCAAATATGCATTTTGTGGATTATCAATCTCATCATCTAATATTGCTCCAACTACACCATAAAACGCTTGTGCATGAACATTATTCTTAAGCTTCTCTGGGTATTTTACATCTGTTACACCAGAAGCATAATCAGCCATAATTGAGCGCATTTTTTCCAAGTATTCAGCATCTGTAATTATCTTTTCTTTATATTGCTGAAGCGTATCTTTAATCCTTTTTGAAAAACTATCATAATAAGCTGGATTTTCATCGTACTTCTCGCTTATACTTTTTGTCATTTTCGATTGGATTGCATCCGCTTTTGAGCGTAGAGATCCAAGCTCATCCAACTCTTTTTCAAAATCAGATTGATTTAAGATATCTACAGGAGCTGTTATCTGTTTTAATCCAACTACAGACAAATGGTTATCTAAGAGATTCTGCATCAATGGTTCATATTCACTATTGTCAATAGAATCACAATATCGTATTTTAACCGAACGTCTAACCTTTGAATAAAATATAAATGCATCCTGGTAACGTTTTCTCTCTTCTTTTGGTATATCCTGATATGAAATTTCTGAATTTAATACGATAGTCAGATTCTTTCCAAATTCACACAGTAAATTATAAAATGTTTCCCTCTTCTTATCGTCTGCTAAAAAAACTTCAACTTCTTCTGTATCGCTCTTATTTTTAATAGAAACAAATAAATCATCCAGTCTTGTATATGCTTGTCTCAATTTTCCAACAACAGTGATTACATCTACAATGGCACCTTGTAAATCTCCCGCTTCAAAATTTTCCAATCCAGCGCCACTATACATATTCATTGCAGCGTCAAGCTTTTGAATCAAACCTCTGTAATCTACAATCAATCCATAGTCCTTGCCATCTGCCAAACGATTTGTTCTCGCTATAGCTTGCAAGAGTCCATGTTCTTTTAATTCTTTATCAATATAAAGAACCTGACATACTGGTGCATCAAAACCAGTTAATAGTTTGCTACATACAATAAGAATATCGATTTCACCGTCAACAAAACGATTTTTTACTGAATCTTCATAGGAATCAGCATCACCATACTGCTTCATCATTTTATTCCAATATGCTATAACTCTATTATCTGTTGATTCATCAATGTCTGTTACACTTTCCCTCATATCTGGAGGTGAAATACATACTTCACATTTAAGATCTCCAAATTGTTCAAAACAAGTCAAATAAGAAACAGCATCTCTCTTTCTGTTTGTAGCAAGAATCGCCTTAAATCCAGTTTCTTTGTAACCTTCTACAAAGTGATTATTCACATCAAGAGCTATTCTCTTTATGCGTGCTTCCGTTGAAGCAAGATGCTTCATACTACTCCACTTTTTCTTTAAATCAATCTTCTGTTTATCGTTTAATTTCTTTGTGGTCTGTTCAAACCACAAGTCAATATTAGCTTCATCTACTGTCTGTTCTACAAATCTACCTTCGTAAATCAACGGAACTATAGCACGGTCTTCAACTCCATCTTTAATGGTATACTTGTGGATCAGTTTACCAAATTTGGTCATGGTATTTTTTTCACTTTTCATAAGAGGAGTTCCGGTAAATCCAATATAACAAGCATTAGGAAATACAACTCTCATCTTTGTAGATAACTCGCCATAATTTGATCGATGACTTTCATCAACCAATATAAAGATATCTTTACAAAGAGCCTTCAATCCGCTATTTTCAACTGTATTAAACTTATTAATAATGGTTGTAATAATGTCTGCTTTTCCCTCGTCAATTAGGCCAATTAGATTTTTACCACTAGTAGCTCGAGCTGGTTTACATCTTGTATGAGTAAATGTTTTAGCAATCTGTTTATCCAACTCTTTTCGATCCGTTACAATAACTACCTTGGGTTCTAACCTTGAAATCTCTAGCAAAATATACTTTGCAAGCATAACCATTGTAAGTGATTTTCCTGAACCTTGTGTATGCCAGATCACGCCACTTTGTCGATTCCCTTGAACATCATTTGAATTAATTGTTTTAATAATTTCTTTGATAGCAAAATACTGTTGATATCTGCAAATTTTCTTCACATTTGCATCATATAGCACAAAGTATTTTGTGAGTTCCATTAGGCGTTCTTTTGAAAATAAAGCAATGATATTTTCATCTTGAACAGTTGGTTGTCTATCACTAATACACTCCGCAATCTTTTCCTCTAAAAACTCTTGATTTTCTTCTTTCCATACACTCCAGAACTTCTTAGGTGTACCTGCTGTAGCATATTTTACAGAATTCTTGTTGGTTGCCATAACAATCTGAGCAAACTTAAATAACTGTGGTATATAATCAGCCTGTTCATTTCGTATGGTTTGCTCTACTGCTTGCTCAACAGTAATATGCGGAGCCTTACATTCTATCACTGCAAATGGAATTCCATTCACAAATAGAACAATGTCAGGTCTTGCATTATGTTCACCATCATGGCTATCTACCGAGTATTCTTCTGTCACATGAAATATATTGTTTTCTATGTTATCCCAATCAATGTATTTTAAATCAAAGCTAAGAACCTTCCCTCCGCCAACAGTTTCAGGGTAGCTTTTGCCTAGCATTAATGCATCAAATATTTTTTCGCTCGTCTTTATTAATCCGTCTGTCAATGGTTCATCTAAATCATCAATAGCTCTTTCAATATTTGCAGATGAAAATTCCTGTTCGATGCCACCAAATTCAAAACGATTGAGTTTACGAAGTTGATTACGTAAAATGCCTTTTAACAAAACTTGATATTTACTGCCCCGCTGCACCATACAATCTTCTGGTGATATATACGTATACCCTAACTGTTTTAACAAATCTATTGCAGGCGATTTACTTATGTTATCTTCCAAGTACAAATTACTATCCATTGTCTCACCTCCATATAAGGATATTATCTATTTTTTGTCACCCGACCCATCTTAAATCGGGTGACGTTCTGTCTCTTGTAAGTCTGTTAACTATTTCTCTTTTGTTACACCTTTAAAAGGTGTTCCGTCTTGTTTCACATCCATAAATCTTCCAGTATCAGAATCTCTTTTTACCCATTGTTCTGTTTTTGGATTATATGTTTGTGACCGACCAGTAACAGCACCATTTCTGTGCCCATCACCTGTAACTCCATTTTTAGCCATTTTATTCATCTCCTTTCTGATCTACTCTGATAATGCCAGTTAAAAGTAACTGCATCATTGCTTTCTTTTCAAGTTTTATTTGCTCCAAATCCTGTTGTAATAATTCTATTTCTTTGCTCATTTGCGAAAGAAAATTTGCCATATCAGATTGCTCTTCAATATCCATAGGTAACAGTAGCTTTTGTGCTAGAAATGTTTCATTAGAGATATTTATAGTGTTTTTTGCGCCTTTGTGTACTATTGGATGCAAAAAATTATACACATTGCTTTTATTCTGAAAAAACGAATAGATGATATATCCGATGTTATTATTTCGAGGTTTAAATACCCCATACAATGGTGAAACAGCAACATTTTCTAAAATCATTGATTGTTTAATAATACCGTAAGGAAAATCACCTGTAGGACTTTTTGTGTACACGATATCTCCAAAAGAAACCACACTATAATTTGATGTATCTGATGCAGCATAGCTTCTTCCTAGGTGTTCCTCTTGATTAACAACTCCCTTTTGTACTGCAACAGAGCAAATCTTAAATTCTTGATTTTCATTTTTTATTTTCATCTCAACCAAAACATCCGATAATTTAACTACTTTCCACTCTTTGCTATATTCTCTAATTCGTTTTTTTCCTGTAAGATAATTTTGTAAAAACCATTTCTGTTGCTTCTGCTTTTCTAATATCAATCTTTGATTTAAATATACTTTTCTTTCGAACATATCTAATATATCAACAATCTTTTCCTGCTCTTTCTTTGAAGCTATGCACAGTCGTACAGCAAAAAAATCATTTATTCCAATATTAAGTAACCCATGGTTTCTTGCACCTTCTTGAGCAAATGCCTGAATTTCTTTATTTAATCTCCCGCTTTCAAAATAATATGAATAGTACATTGTGTTGATATCTTCATCTTTTTTTGAAAAACAGATATAAAGTGGTGATACAATTCCTTTTTCATAATATTCCAGCTGTTTAATTGCACCAAAAGGATACCCAGTAGAATAGCTTTTATTATATGCAAATTCTCCTTTTTCCAACAAATAGTAATTGGATTTATCTTCACTCGCAATTGATTTATTAAAAAAAGTTTCCTGACTTATCAATCCATACTGAGCTGAAATCGTTAATACATTACTATTTCCCTCAACATTTTTTCGATCTATTCTCTTGAATTTTTTATCAAGCCTACTTTCTTCCCATTCTTTTGGTACAATTCCAAGCTTAGTTTTTATATAACCTTCCGGCACTTCACCCCTTTGTATCATTTCAATACGTTCTTTTATATCTTCTCTCAATTCTCTTCACCGCCATTCTGTGACTGTTCTATCCTTTTCGCTTCTTCCTTTTCAATCTGTTTGATGCTCTTATTTGGAGTTGGCAAGTCTTCAGGCATTGTTCCGCCAAGTTCTGCTATTGTCTGTCTTACTTTCTTACCAACTTCATAGTGAGCATCTCCAGCTTCTTTTTTCCCTTGAATATTTTCTCGTCGGAGCTTTTCGTCTGTCTGCGTTGCACGGAATAGATTTGCTGCAAGTTCTGTACTTCCCATATGGTCAAGTATTTGCTGGCTTTTCTTTAAGCCCTTTTTTGCATGTATATCCTTAGCACCCAATCCACCATAAAGCCCTTGATATCCTCTATTTTGAAAAATTGCATAATCTTTTGAATCTTCTATTCCTGCATTTTTTGCTGCATCTGCTAAAGATTTATTATGAATTTTCATTTCGTTTCGGATAGCAAGTCTTTTCTGGTCTTCGTCTAAACTTTCATAATTTTCTATCAATTCCTGCTGTCTTGTTTTAACAGCAAAATATGTTTGTCCAAGAGCAATTATTTCCTTTGTAGAATCACCATTCATAACTACCAGATAACATGCATATCTTGAAAATTCTATATCATCAACTGGTCTGCTTGCATTAGAACCAATCCCAACCATTTTGTTGACATCAACAAAATGGTCCTGAACACTATTTCCACTGTTTTTACACGCATCTTTTGCTTTATTGATTACATTTTGAAAATTTCTCCATTCAGAATATCCTAAGACTTTTTGTAATTCCCTTGCATACCAAAATTCCTGTCCATTTTCATTTACATGCTTTATGGATTCAAAGGTCTGTTCATTATAATTTACGATATTACTCATAGGCCCAACTCCTTAAGATATTCATCCATTTGTGCTTGAACTTCTTTTAATTCTCGTTCAATATTGGCAATATTAGAATGCACTTCATCAATGTCTACCATTTCCTCTTCTTCAAAGGTATCTACATAACGTGGGATATTTAAATTAAAATCATTTTCCTTGATTTCATCAATAGAAGCAACATATGAGTATTTATCCATGGTTTTATAATCTTTATAAGTTGATGCAATTTTTTCAATATCCAAATCTCTTAATATATTTTGATTCTTTCCCTTTTCAAAATTACCATCACCACTTGCATCAATAAATAAAACTTCCCTACATTTACGATTCTTCTTAAAAATCAGTACACATGCCGGGATTGATGTTCCATAAAATAAGTTAGCTGGCAAACCAATAACTGCATCTAATAAATTAAATTCTATTATCTGTTGTCTTATTCTTCCTTCTGATGCACCTCTAAATAAAACACCATGAGGCAATACCACACCCATTCTTCCATTATCAGCATCTAAGCTATTAAGCATATGAAGTACAAACGCATAATCGCCCTTACTTGAAGGTGGAACTCCCCAGTCAAATCTATGATATATATCTAAATCAGCTGACATCTTAGATTTCTTTTTATCATCTGCCGTATCTGGCAAAAATCCGCTATCCCATTTATCTAAACTAAATGGCGGATTTGCAACTACTACCTGAAATTTCATCAGCTTGTCATCCTCAATGTTCTGTGGATTAGCTAATGTATCTCCTTGCCAAATTTTTGCATCATCGATTCCATGCAAAAACATATTCATGCTGCAAAGTGCCCATGTCTGCATATTCTTTTCTTGTCCATAGATTGCAACTTTATTGGTGTGTGCCTGATTGTATGCTTTTAACAACAAGCCGCCACTTCCACAAGTTGGATCATAGATCCTATCATTTTCTTGTGGTTCTACTAAAGTTGCAACTAACTTGGATACCTGGCTTGGTGTGAAAAATTCTCCACCTTTTTTCCCTGCATCTGAAGCAAAATTAGCAATCATATATTCATATGCATCTCCAATAATATCATTGCTCTCTAACATGGTCGGTCTTAAATCTAGTGAAGAGAAATCTTCTAATACATTCTTTAATGTAGCATTTTTTTCCTTCTTTTCACCAAAATCTACCGTTGAGTTAAAATCAATTGCACGGAATACATTCCTTAACTTTCCGCTATTATGCTCTTCAATATTATTAAGTGCTATATTAATCATCTGACCTATTTCTGAGTCCGTTCTATTTGCATATAAATAATCAAATGTCGAATCATCATCAAGTACGAATGACTCTCTGCTCATAGCTCTTTCAACTCTTCGCTCATCACCATCATACTGTTTCATATATTTTTCTTTTGTTTCTTTGCATACATCACTTAAATACTTTACAAACAGCATTGATAAAATGTAATCTTTATATCTTGAACTATCTATCTTTCCTCTAAAGCTATCACAAGCTTTCCACAATACTCTTTCAATATCACTTTTAGTTGTTTTCATTTTTTCTTCTCCTCATTTCCTTCTGCACTTTGTCAATTGCTTCTTTATAATACAACTCTTTCTGTCCCATTAAACGGTCTAGCAGGTGTATCTCCTTTTTTGCCAACATATTCATATCAGAAATCTTACGTTGCTCCTCTAAGGTTAACAGTTCAATTTCAATTTCTGCGTAAGATGCAGGTTTTACAGTTCCTATCATTATGCTACTAACATTTTGTAGTAGTGAAGATTTTACATTATCCGTATTTAACAACCAAAATAAATACTCTGGTAAGATTTTTTTACCTCTCGTCCTTATCACAATGAAGTGAGACGGAATAACCATGCCAGCAAATTCTTCGTCAATCAATACCGCTGTATATGGTGTTGTTAGCCTGACAATAACATCTCCTGGTTGAGTTAAATATTCAGCCTTTAATCTTTCATTTGCGCAAAACTCTTCTAAGTTGTTCTCATCAATATATCCTTTAGAATCAATTGCTTTCAGATTCAACTGCCTGTACTTTGCTATTACATCAGAAGGGTGTTTTGCTTGCTTTCTTGCAAGAACCAATCCAGTTTTGACCGATACTAAATCATCTAATCTCAATCTTTTTCCTCCTATTCTTATTTTTAAGAAAACGGAACCATCCAGACGTTTTCTCATTTAGTTATTTCTTTTTTATTGGTATTTTAAAAAGCTTGCCGTTTTTTGGATATATCCTTATACCATTCTTTGTGATATATGGTCTAAAAATATATTCTACAATTTCATCATCTTTTTCTTTCTTCGCCATAGATTTCTCCTTTCTTTTTCTAATGATTGAAATCTATGGATCGAGTATGCTATAATGAATTTATTAAGAATTCGTGGACGGTTCCATATCGATTCACAGATTATTTGAACTATGAAGTTGCAGCTTCGTAGTTCTTTTTTTGTTATGTGCCAAATGTGACGACATATAATCAAAAAAATAGACTTTTTCAAGCCTAAGTGAATTATATCATTTAACAATCTATTTGTCAACATTTATTTTGTTATGTTTGTTTTGTGACATTTTCTATTTTGAAAAGTATTAAGGCATGCCACATATAAATGCTTTCATAATAACATGCCTTGAACCGTCTACCTACCTCTATCCCATTTCTTTTCCTGCATTCCATCTGCCCGATTCATCATCTTAGCCTCATAAATCTCCTGATATCCTTCAAACAATTCTGAACTAGACATCTTTTGATTTATCTTCCGCATTACCTCTTTATACAAGCTCAAATTGTAGTTATTATCAGCCATATCAAATTCAAAATACTTTGCCTTAGAAGCCACAGAAAAAAGAGAATATAATTCAGGAGTAATTCCATCCACCAGCATTTCTATAGCTATTATTTCAGATTTTTTCGTTATCAGACTTGATTTATAAGCTTTTTCCAGTTCCTGAGCCTCATCATAGACCTCACCGAAATAAATTGGATGACCAATACGCTTAAAATAAGCTTCCACCATAGCATAGGTGTCTTTCTTATCTGTAATATGATAACGCTTCATTTTTTCTTCTACCGATAAAAAAGAATACTTAGAAAAACTATCAGGAAGAGACTCTATATCAGCCACTAATTCCGGCTTTGATTCCACTTGCTCTGATACAATGATTTGCATATCCCTCTCACTAGACAATTCCTCCGCTCGTAACGGAACATCCTTATATTGCAAATGCTCTATATCCTCCATTATCTCCTGATGTTCTTGTAACGCTTCATCCCATTTAGACTTCTCCTCATAAAATGCCACCGATTTCTCTATTGATTTTTGATCAGAAAATGCCTGTTCCTCTTCCAAATAAGAATTTTTCCTTACTACTTCTGCTTTCGGCTCCACTACTCGCTCCTCAACAAATTCTGGAATATCAATCTTTTTCATAGAATTAATTTCTTCAAACTCTGATACCACATCCATTGCAGTATCTAGCTTTTCTGCCAAACATCGCTCTGCCATTGCAACCATATTCTTGGCTTCTTTTTTCTCGACCTTCAGCTGATCCAGTTTACTGTACTCGTCAATTCTCCATTGCTGATACGCTCTCCAATTCCCATCAGAATTACAAGCTCTTTTCTTACTAGAATTTTGCTTATAAATAGAGTCCTGAATCTTTGTGATTTCATCAATACGATCCAGCTTACTTTCTCTAATATCAAGTAGATCCTCTATGGTACGGATATTATTATTTGCAAGAAACAGATACTCTTCCTGTAACTTATGAAACAACATCAAATCCTTTGCATACTTGGCTGATTTCACATAAAAGCGTTTCTGTTCAATCATACGCAAGCGATACATCTTTCCATAAAATCGCTTTTGATAAGGTGACATATTACTCCGTTTTATCCATGTTGGATTTGTAGCATGAAAGTAAGGTATATTCATACTGGTGTATTCAAAGCAATATTTGAACCTGTCCTCTGCAAAATATTCATCCATCTTATCCAAACGATGATACAACTTACGCCCTGGCATCTTAACAGTAAGATATTCTTTCGGCTTGAATTCATATCCCAATCGCTGCATTAAAAACAAAAAATGTTCCATGCTACCAGCGTAGGAAGCACAAAACATTGCGTCTCGATGAATCATTTCTTTAAATGTCTGTTCATATTGCCATTCTTTTCTGGAAAGATTCTGCGAGTTCTACACATACTCTGCTTCGATAATGGATAATCCATATTCCTTGCAGAGCTTGTTGGTAATGGGTTGAATTATATGTTTCCAATCGCCTTTCCTATAATCATACTTTCTACCATCAAGAAGACTCACACTATTCCAAACGATGTGACTATGAATATGATCCTTATCAATATGAACGGCATAAACAGCTTCATATCTGTCACCAAGAAATTCCTCCGTAAATCTTCGTGCCATATCAAAAGCAATTTCTGGTGTTCCCTCTCCTGGCTTCAAAGATAATACGATATGATATCCCTGCCTCTTATGCGTCTTCTGAAATAGCTTCTTTGTATCTAGCATCTGTTCAAAAGCTGTTTCTGGCAGGCAGTTTACACTACCCACCAAAAATAATTTCTCCGTCTTGTCTGGATTCTGAATATACTCTAGAGCATTTTGAAGATGTTGTGCCGGATTACGGTTTTTCTCCGAATTCATGTGCATGATTTTCGTAATTGCCATACGTTTAGTACCTCCTTCAAAATATCCTGCAGCTTCACCACTTCCTGACGTGCCTCTTCAATTGCAGAAAAATATATCTGCCCTTGCGCATTTGCCAAATGTGCCATCTGGTTCACATTGTTCGATACTCCAGAAACTTTTCTAATCAACTGTGCCCTATCTGCTGCAAATGTTGGATCAATCCCCTTTGCATTCTGAATCAAAGCTCGCAAATATTTGCTTCGATCCATTCCTACTGATTTCGCTTCTGATTCCAGCTTCAAAAAATCTTCCTCTGATAATTTCAAAGAAACGTGACAATCCTTCTTACAGGATAGGTATTTTCGTTTTCCATTTGTCATATAAAAATCCTCCAATTCTCAAGTGTATTTTGGTACAAATCTCTCTTATCTGTGCCATTGTCTTTATCTCCTTTCTTCCCTGGCTAATGCCAAAGTAATTCTCTTAGTACGGTTCACAGGGTTTGCAAGATACGGAAAAGGTAGCACTTTTCCCATCCGCAACAGCGGACGTCTTGGCAGGAGCACCTGCACCCAATATTAGCCCACTGTGGTGGGCGATATAATATACAATAAAATTACAGTTATGATATTCACTAAAAGCATAATAATATCAGGAATGAAATCAATCAGCCTCTTCTGATTGCGAAAAGAAAGACATCTGACACCAGTCATTTCATCAGCAGTTTCTGATGTCAGACCGGCTTTTTCATGATCTCATCTTTTCACAAGTGATTTCATTTCTGATTTCTTTTAGAAAATATTGTCCAAATCCAGGTACTCATTATCAGCAACTTCCTCTTCACTGATATCAGCTTTGATTTCAGCTTGTTTTACCTCAACATTGGGCGAAGTACAAACATCTTTCTCATCAACAGCACCACTTGTATACTTCTCTGCAAGTGCTCTCCCAATGGAAGACACACCATCTGCTTCTCCAGCCAGCAGACCAATCAAAAATCCACCAACTACCTTCGGAAGATCTGCTGTTAATTGCTCCATCACGCCATGTGTAATCTGCTTGATAAATTCTTCTTCACGCTCTCGTGTCTCCAGATATGGATCATCTTTCAACTCTGCCATCTTGTGATAATAGCAGTTAATTGCATCGACTATAAAATCCTGCTGTGATGAACAAATCTCCTTATCCAGTTGGTGAAGATACTCCCATGCCTCCTTATGCTTAGGATTATTGGCATAGAAGCGAACTGTCTTTTGCTCTGTATCCTTCATTTGCCCCAGCTCCCTTCTTAAGCACGTCTGCGTTTACGCATTGCGAGATAGCAGAAATACTCGAAGCCTTTGGCATTGGCACAAATATCATGATTGAAATATACTCTTGCCGATTCATATTCTCCAAATAACTCTACCAGCTTTGCCCCACCACCCATAAAATGCAGTTTCATCAGTTTTGAATTATAGCCAAGCTCCTTTAATTTCAAGAAAATACTTTGCACATAGGCCTTTGCGGTTTCTTCCATGAACATCAGATATTCTTCATCCACATCAGCTCTTCCCTTCATAAGATAGGAATTTAACAGGCTTTCATCCAGTTCTACCTGAAACTTATTGAGCACAGCATCGTGAATCAGCAAGGCGCATTGTTTCACGCCAAGGATTTCTGTCCACATCTTTTTCTCAATGGTTCTACCATCCTGAAGATACATAACATTCATGGTTCCATTTCCAATGTCAGCCAACATATTAAGCCCCTGATAAGAACCTAATTTTTCTGCCACAGCCGCATAACATTGTGGCATTACACTACACCCTGTAATGTCTACAAAATACTTGCTACCACAATAGGTAAATTCCACATGCTTATTTCGTAGCAAATACTTCTTGAACTCCTCCTGCTGTACGTCCCTCCATTTCAGTGGTAACCCTACCGCAAGGTGAACTTGCTCTCTTGTAATTCCTCTTAATCGAAGTTCCTTTGCAATCGCTGCAATGGTAAGAATATAAAAATCATCATCGTTAATTTTCTCAGATGCATATGGCTTATGCCCCTGATTTAGCACATAATACTTTCCCTCAAAGAATAAATAATCTCTGCTCATAATCGGCTCTGTGTCATATACCGCCATTCCATTGCTAAATACAATATTTGCTGTTTTCATATTTCCGAAACCGTGATCTACAGCAATAATAAGGCTCCCATCTACTCTATATTGATTCATAAAAAATCCTCTCTTTCTTGTGTTTGTTTAATTAGTGAAACTGTCTGACTACATCATGAAGCACAACTTCCTCTGCCATCATTCGCGCCTGGTTGCGAAGGTGTAACTGCTCGATAAAGGAATTCGAATTCTTTGGTCTATGCTTATTCAGCCATCTGACTTCTATGTCTTCTAACAACTCAAATGCTGTTTCATTGACCATTTCCGCTCGCTCCTTTAATTCTCCAAAGCGCACCAGACTACGATATCGCTGTGGGTAAGTTATCTTAATATACTCAATCCACATACGACCATATTTTCCAACGTTAAGGCACTGATTATCCTCCTGTGGAACAGATAAAATCGGATAAAAGATTCCGTCAACCTCCTGATACTCTATCCCCAACTTATCAAATATTGTTTCTTCCTTCATGACACATACGTCCTTTCTTTTTTAATCTGCAAGACCGCAACACCGCAAAGCCTATGGTGTTTGCAACCTTGCAATCATGTGTAACACCGCAAATTTAAGACCGTAAAATCTGATACTTTGCAATGTTGCAGTCTTACCATCAAATCTCATTCGAATCCTCGTGCTTCAAATCCCAATACCAGGTATTGTTGATTCGCTTTGCTTTGATTCCTAATTCCTTCTTGGCACTTTCCAAAGTCCTCTTGGAAATTCCTTCACCCGAGGCAATATCCATAATCTCACTACTTGGCATCATGATTTTATCTGCGCTCAAATCTTTCAATAACAGCTTTGCCTGCTCCAATTTATTTGCTTTTGGAACAACCCCACCAAGTACTTCATCTGCTGTAATATCATAATCACCTACCCAGCAAAAACCATCTTCTTCAAGGGCAAATGCTTTGGCATGTCCAAAGGCAGCTAAGTTATTCTTAATCTGAATCACTGCCCTCATTTGTTCCTGCCCTTCGATTCGCCCAACTAGAATCACACTTCTTGCAACTGCAAAGAAATCTATAGAACCCATACCACGATACGCCGCTTTTGCTCCACCACCTTTATTCATATGACCGATAAGAACAATGGCGCACCCCGTTTTCTCAGCCAATGCTCCAAGCTTTTTTGTCATATCACGAGCTTCATTGGCACGATTCATATCCGTACCACCACCAAGATATGCCTGAATCGGATCTAGAATAAGCAGTTTTGCATTTTGCTTTATTATTGCTTCCTCTAATCGCTCATCTACCATAGATACTGATTTTTCACTTTCATCTATAATAGAAATCCTATTACAATTAGCTCCTGCAAGATCCAGTCTAGGCTTCACGGTGTCAGCCAAACCATCCTCTGCCGTTTGGTAAATTACATTGATTGGCTCCATAGGCTTCATTTCATCATCAAGACCTTCTCCCTTTGATAGTCTCGCCGCTATGTTCAATACCAAAGTACTTTTACCATCTCCAGGATCTCCCTGAATGATGGTAAGTTTTCCATATGGAATAAATGGATACCAAAGCCAATCAATGGAACTCGCCTGTACATCTGCCATATTAATCATCTTTAGTTCAACTTTTGTTTCCTCCACAATTCTCACTCTCCTTTCCGGCTGTACTTCTTCCTTCCCACAAATATCGTGCCCCTTCAAGCATCCATAGAATAGCTTTTAACATATATTCGTAGTCCAGCTGTAATTCCTGTATTTCTTCACTGGTTATCTGAATATCTTCTAATAAAATCTGTTCATGCATCTGATGAATATTTTGTTGCATTTTCTGCAATTCCTCCACCAACACATATACCGTCTCTTTCTTACCAACAACACATACATGATTATAAATACAGGAACGAATAAAATAATCTTTTTTCAACATTCCACTTGCCTTAATCTTTGCTTCAATTTCTCTCCTCTCGTAATCAGAAATACGAAAACTGATCGTTGGATTCTTATGAACTCCTGGCATTATTCCTCACCTTCCTTATCTGAAATCACAAATGCATCATTTAACATGGTTGCCATCTGCTTCTGCTCACTTGGAAACATGTGTGCATAGCGAAAAGTTATATCCGAACTTTCATGACCAACTCTGGAACCAATGGCTACGGCTGTAAATCCCATGTTGATTAGTAGAGATACGTGGCTGTGACGTAGATCATGAATTCTAATTCTCTGCACCCCTGCTTTCTTCGCACCTCGATCCATTTCATGATGCAAATATGTTTTTGTAATATGAAACAACCTGTCTTTCTTGGTAATTCCATATAACCGACTCATATAATCCTGCAATTCATCTCGCAAAAAATCAGGAATCACTACATCACGTTTACTCTTTGGAGTCTTTGGATCTGTAATAACATCTTTACCCCTGATTCGCTGATAGGATTTTGTGATATGAATCATGCTCTTTGGAATATCAATATCTGCTGGTGTTAGTGCTAGTAATTCTCCCATTCGAAGACCACACCAATAGAGAATCTGAAACGCATAATATGATACTGGTTTATCCTTTACCTGCTCGATAAATTTCAAATACTCTTCTTTTGTCCAAAAGAGCATTTCATCTGCTTTTCCTTTTCCCAATGGTCCAGCCTTCACTACAGGATTTTCTTTCAATTCATAAAATCGTACTGCATGATTAAATAACGCGCTCAGCTCCGATTGAATGGTTTTCAGATACGTTGGTTTAAATAATGCTCCCTGCGGATTCTTAAGCTTAATCATCTGATTCTGCCACTGAATAATATCTGTCGGTTTGATATCCTTCATTTTCTTGTCCTTGAAATAAGGGAGTATCTTGCTGTTAATAACCGCTTCTTTCGTATTCCAAGTATTTTCCTTTAATTTGGGTTTCATATCTCTCGTATAGGCTTCTACAAAGTCATCAAAAGTCATTTCCAAATTAGCTTCTTCTTTCATACGAAAATGCTGCTCCCACTCTAGTGCTTCTCTCCTGGTCTTAAACCCACGCTTTAACTTACGCTTGTTCTTGCCAGTCCAATCATAATAATGGAACGAGACATACCATGTGCCTCGCTCCTCATCTTTATATGCTGCCATCAATTACTCCTTTCGTTACGCTGTTACTCTTACTCCGTAAAACTTCTCTTCAAAATACTTAGTTGCTACTTTGCCAGGTATGGTAATAAAACCTTTTGCGTCAAGCTCTTCATTCATCTGTTTGATGAGTTTGTACGCATATGGTTTTGAAATGCCAAGCATTTCTGCCATCTCAGCTGCTGTAATATAAATTGCTCCTTCCATCCATCCACCTCCTTTGTATAAAAATTTCAAAATATAACTAGGGACCTGGGGAACCACCCCGGCCGCTCAACTATTGTTTGGACTATTGCAGCAAGATCAGGTGCTATAACTCACGTTATAGCTACGGTTTCCCAATTTGGAAAATCGTTGGCGTTCTGTGTATTCATATGTTGTTGATGTTTCAATCAACCTCGGCTATACGCCCCGGGCCTGCTCTTGTGTGAGATATTCCCGCCAGTTCTGGGAGTGTCATCATCGCTCGCTTCCTTATCAGAAGGTCTTGGCAAATGTCTGTTAACATATGGTACCGCTCATTCAGTTGTATTAGTGTTCGCTTCAAGGCGAATATCCTGTTGTGATACCTATTATAGTTCGCCTCATAGCGAATGTCAATATTATTTTCGCCTCTAGGCGAACATTTTTATTTACTGTATCTCATTTATCAGATATAATAAGTCCTATAAGGTTTCATTTTTATTTAATTTCCAGTAAAGGAGACAGACTATGACCATTGGTAAAAAAATAAAATTTGTACGAAAACTCAGAAAAATGACCCAGCAGGAACTTGGAGTTGCTGTTGGTTTGGAAGAAAAAGGAGCTGCAAATCGTATTGCACAATACGAATGCGATTACAGAGTTCCTCAAAAAGACATGCTTTTAGATATGGCAAAAGCTATGGATATTAATCCCCTGAACTTTGTTAGCGAAGTTCCAGGAAGCGCAGAAGATATTATGCAGACTTTCTTCTGGCTGGACGAAGATAACCGCGGTGCAATCAATCTTTTTTCTCTTATCCGTAGTAATAAAAAAGAAAAAGCCACCACAAAGGCGGTAGCCCAATATGATGACAATGATGATTACTGGCCAGATGAACCGCCAGTGGGTATGTGGTTTAATTATGGATTGGTTGATGAATTCATGAGGGAATGGATGATTCGAAAGCAGGAATTGGCGAAGAACGAGATTACTGAAAATGAGTATTTGGAATGGAAATTGAATTGGCCAGATACATGTGATGATTGTGGGAAATTTGAAGCAAAGAATGGATGGCGAAATTAAATGCAATTATTTGATAAATTTGTGGATGAAAAAAAGCTGTCAACAGTTTTTAAAACTATACGTGATAATAATGATTATTTACCCGTTAAGATGACCTTAGAAGAAATTTTTGCTAATTACAATGATATTGATGGAAATTTCATAGAACAATTTCAAACTACCGGATTTAATGCACGCTTATTAGAACTATATTTTTATCAATATTTTAAAGAGTGTAATTTTAAAATTGATCGTTCACACCAATATCCTGATTTTATTGTTAATAAAAGAAATATTTCTGTAGCTGTCGAAATCACCACTGCTAATGGACAACATAGTAATACTGGTGGTGTAACTATTAATGAATCATTATTAAATGGGACATATGAACCTGAATCAGATTCAGAATATGAAGAAAAATTACATAATGAGATTCCCATACGATTTTCTTCAGCTATATTTAATAAATTAAAAAAACGTTATTGGGAAAACGATCACTGTAAAGATATGCCATTTGTAATAGCATTGTCTGGATTTTTTGAGGAATTGTCTTTAAACTATTCCTTCTCTTCTCTTTGTGAAATACTTTATGGTAAAAAAATAGGATTCGAAGATGGATATTTTTCAGAAGTGCCTGTACATATTCATAAATTTAACGGAAAAGATATTCCTTCTGCCCTTTATTTTGCCCCAAACACTGACTGGAAGGAAATTGAAAATATTAGTGCAATAATTTTTCAAAATTCGGCCAGTATAGCCAAATTCCGTAGAATGGGCTGGTATAATGATTATTATAATAGTCTTCAAATTATTGGTAGGAAAGGATTTGCAGCAGATAATAACAAATATGCCACATTACCCCGCGAGCTAGGTTATACTTTAGATTCTGCACCATTTCACGAACAATGGGGAAATGATTTAGTAATTTTACATAATCCAAATGCAAAAAAACCTATCCCGAAAGGTTATTTTGAAAATGCTCTTGATATATGGATTGAAGATGGGCAATTTCAATCTAAATTACCAAAGCATACTGTTCATTTTTTTAATTCGACAACCCAGGTTTTTGCATACCAATTATTGAAACCCAATCAATCGAATATAGAAAATATTACAAAATATGAGTTTTATAAAATTGCAAATTTATTCAAAAACATTGATTTCAAAAATTCTATTGAAATGTATTGGTATAAGACTAGTTCTAATATCTTAGGTACAATTTATTCAACACAAGGTAAGAAATATGGATTTAAAATACTCTCAAAAATATCTACTGCTAAAAGTTATACGCTCACAAAAAACATTGATTCTTTTAATACAATAGATTTGGCTGCAACGAATTTATTTGATGAAATGAGCAAGCTTTAATAATCTAGGTATCAAAAAGGTATCACACCCCAAAGAAAAGCCCCAAGAACCGCGTAAATACACCATTCTTGGGGCTTTGTTCTCTATTCAAACTCAATCGTAGCCGGTGGCTTCCCGGTACAATCGTACATTACTCTATTAACTCCCTTAACTTCATTTACAATTCTACTAGTAACCTTCCCAAGAATCTCCCAAGGAAGATCTGCAGATTCAGCTGTCATGAAGTCAGTTGTTGTTACCGCGCGAAGCGCAATAGCATAATCATAAGTTCTCTCATCGCCCATAACACCTACGGAACGCATATTAGTCAATGCTGCAAAGTACTGGCCGATCTTCTTATCCCAACCAGCTTTGGCGATCTCTTCACGGTAAATATAATCTGCATCCTGAACGATACGTACTTTCTCAGCTGTTACTGCTCCGATGATACGGATTCCAAGTCCTGGACCTGGGAATGGCTGTCTGTATACTAGATATTCAGGAATTCCTAATTCTAAGCCTGCTTTTCTTACTTCGTCCTTGAATAACAGACGAAGGGGCTCAATGATTTCCTTGAAGTCTACATAATCAGGTAGTCCACCTACGTTGTGGTGGGATTTGATTACGGCGGATTTGCCTAATCCACTTTCGATTACGTCAGGGTAGATGGTTCCTTGTACTAGGAAGTCTACGGTTCCGATCTTCTTGGCTTCTTCTTCGAAAACGCGGATGAATTCTTCACCGATGATCTTTCTCTTAGCTTCTGGTTCTTCTACTCCATCTAATTTCTCATAGAATCTATCTTGGGCGTTTACGCGGATGAAGTTTAGGTCGTAGTGGCCGTTTGGACCAAATACGGCTTCTACTTCGTCACCTTCATTTTTACGAAGAAGACCATGATCTACGAATACGCAGGTAAGTTGTTTGCCGATTGCTTTGGATAACATTACGGCTGCTACGGAAGAGTCTACTCCACCAGAAAGGGCGCAAAGTACTTTTCCATCGCCTACCTTTTCACGGATGGCTTTGATGCTGGTTTCTACGAAGGAATCCATTTTCCATTCGCCTTTACATCCACATGCTTCATATAAGAAGTTGCGAAGCATTGCAGTTCCTTCTTCGGTATGAACTACTTCTGGGTGGAACTGAACAGCGTAAAGTCCTTTTTCTTCTATTTCCATGGCTGCTACTGGACAGGAATCGGATACGGCTGTTACCTGGAATCCGTCAGCTAATCTATCGATACGGTCGCCGTGACTCATCCAACAGATGGATTTCTTAGAAATGTTTTTAAACAGTTTTGACTCTGTTTTAAATTCTACTTCTGTCTTACCGTATTCTCTCATATCTGCTTTGATAACAGATCCGCCAAGAAGGTAAGTCATAAGCTGTGAACCGTAGCAGATTCCAAGGATTGGAATACCAAGTTCAAGAATTTCTTTCTCACAATGAGGTGCACCATCTTCATATACACTAGATGGACCGCCGGTAAAAATGATTCCTTTTGGATTCATTTCTTTTATCTGTTCTACGGAAAGATTGTAAGGTAATACTTCGCAGTATACGTTACATTCTCTGACTCTTCTTGCAATCAACTGGTTATATTGTCCACCAAAATCAAGTACAATAACTGTTTCTTTTTCCACGTAAACATCCTCCTGATTTTTATTCGCCAATGGGACCATGAAGCATTTTCACTACAAAGTCTCGGTTTACATTTTCACAATAGCTTTATAATACAACATTTTCTTGTACTCGACTAGCCCTAAAATTGATTTTGTCGGATTTTCAGTAAAATAGTGCTGAACGGATGGTTATTTCAGATTTTTTTGTACTATATGCCCCGCCAACGATACTACCACGAAAACGACAAATAGAATGACATAATAAGAATATTATTATCCTTAATACATCATTCTATTTCATAATCTTATCATATACTATTTACTTAACTTTATTATTTCACAATCTTAATACGATCTCATATTTTTACGCTCTCGAAATTAGACAACCTCATAATTTCGCAAGTGATAATTATAAAATCTGATAATTATATAAACTCATAATTTAACAATCTCATAATCTTACAATCTCATAATCTCATAAACTCATAATCTCATAATCTCATAAATTGATCACCGTGAATAAAAGACAAATTCTAGTTAAGTTCATCCAACGTCTTATTATACGACGGAAGAAATTCTTGCATAAATATATCTACTTCTTCTAGCTTCATCTCTTCTACCGCTTTGAGCAACGCTTTCTCTGCACTAATAAACTCCTGATTCCCAGCTTTCTTCTCTTCCATACATTTAATCAACGCAGATAGCTTATCGGCTGCTTTCACCAGCTTCCATAAGAACTTATCCTCTTCTTGCTTAAAAAATAGCGTATCATAAGATGGGCGTAGATCATCTGGTAGCATGGATAATAATTTATTAGCGGCTACATTCTCCACTTCTTTAAATGCCCCCTGAATCTCTGCATTAAAATACTTCACAGGAGTAGGCATATCTCCAGTAATAATCTCAGTACAATCATGATACATTCCAATGAGTGCTGCCTTTTCTGCATTCAGTTGATTGCCCAGACGAACGTTACTAATCACCGCCAGTACATGAGCAATCATGGCTACCTCCAAGGAATGCTCGCTGATATTTTCTGTTTGCGAGTTGCGCATCAGTGCCCATCGTTCTATATATTTCATTCTTGACATCATAGCAAAAAAATGATGATCCATGTTAGTTCCCCTCTCCCTTATCCAAACGTTTACTTCTTCTCCAATACCTTCTTCACATACACTCCAGTATAGGATTTCTTATTCTTAGCAATCTCTTCTGGTGTTCCTTTGGCGATCACCGTACCACCCTTATTACCACCTTCTGGACCAATATCGATGATATAATCCGATGTCTTAATGACATCTAGGTTATGTTCGATGACAAGAACGGTATTACCACCATCAGATAATCTTCTAAGTATTTCGATTAATTTATGAACATCTGCAAAATGTAATCCGGTAGTTGGTTCGTCTAAGATATAGATGGTCTTACCAGTGCTACGTTTGCTTAACTCAGTGGCTAGCTTAATACGTTGTGCTTCTCCACCAGATAAAGTAGTGGATGGTTGTCCTAATTTAATATAGGATAATCCTACATCATTTAAGGTTTCTATCTTTCTACGGATGGATGGAATATGCTCGAAGAATTTCAATGCTTCTTCTACAGTCATATCCAACACATCAAATATGCTCTTTCCTTTATATTTTACATCTAGAGTTTCTCTATTATAACGTTTTCCATCACACACTTCACAAGGTACGTAAATGTCTGGAAGGAAGTTCATCTCTATCTTAATAATACCATCACCGCTGCAGGCTTCACAACGTCCACCCTTCACATTAAAGCTGAAACGACCTTTGCTATAACCTTTGGCTTTGGCGTCTGCTGTGGTTGCGAATAGGTCACGGATCTGATCAAAGATACCAGTGTAAGTAGCAGGGTTGGACCTAGGTGTTCTTCCGATTGGGGACTGATCAATGTCGATTACTTTATCGAGTTGGTTAATACCAATGATATCATCGTGTTTTCCTGGAATACATCTTGCACGGTTCAGTTCCCTTGCTAAGCGTTTGTATAGAATTTCATTTACTAAGGAACTCTTACCAGAACCAGATACACCGGTGACACAGGTCATAATTCCAAGTGGGATCTCCACATCGATATTTTTTAGGTTGTTTTCTTTCGCACCTTTCACTAAGAGGCTTCCCGTAGGTTGTCTTCTTTCTTTTGGAACTGGAATCTGTATTCTACCACTAAGGTAGGCACCAGTAATGGAATTGGGATTATCCATAATCTCTTGTGCGGTTCCTTCTGCAACTACTTCTCCACCATGTTCTCCTGCGCCAGGTCCAATATCCACAATGTAGTCCGCTGCAAACATGGTATCTTCATCATGTTCAACAACAATTAGGGTGTTACCTAAACTCTTCAGGTTATTCAGCGTCTTTAATAATTTATCATTATCACGCTGATGTAATCCGATACTTGGTTCATCTAGGATATATGCAACTCCTACTAGGCCAGAACCAATCTGAGTAGCCAGACGAATTCTCTGTGCCTCACCACCGGACAAGGAACCAGTTGCTCTCGCCAATGTTAAGTAATCTAATCCTACATCCACTAAGAAACCTATTCTTGCTCTAATCTCTTTTAACACCAATTCCCCAATCTTTTGATGCATTGGAGATAACTCCAGATTACCCATGAAATCAGCTAACTCTCGGATTGGATACTCGGTTACATCTGAGATATTCTTACCACCAACCGTAACGGCAAGGGCTTCTTTCTTCAAACGTTTCCCATTACACTCTTTACAAGGCGTTACTTTCATGAAAGTCTCATATTCTTGTTTGACAGAATCAGAACCCGTCTCACGGTAACGACGTTCAATGTTCTTCACTAATCCTTCAAATGCTACATCGTAGATACCTTCTCCACGCTGTCCTTTATAATGAACCTTTACACTTTTTCCCTTGGTTCCGTACATAATCATATCCTGAATATCTTTAGACAACTGGTCAAATGGTGTGAACAGGTTAAATTTATATTCTTTTGCCAATGCTTCTAAGGTACATCTGGTATAACTGGAGGAATCAGTTGCAGACTGCCAACCTGGTGCTACAATGGCACCTTCTGCCAGACCAACACTCTTGTCTGGAATCAGTAGATCTTCATCAAATTCCATCTTGATACCGATACCATGACAATCTGGGCAAGCTCCGAATGGATTGTTGAAGGAAAAGGTTCTTGGTTCCATTTCCTCCATGGAGATTCCGCAATCCGGGCAAGAAAAACTTTGACTAAAGTTAAGCGTTCCCCCATCAATGATATCTACAATTAGTAACCCTTCGGAAAGTTTTAATACACTTTCAATGGAGTCAGTCAAACGTTTCTCAATACCCTCTTTTACTACCAGACGGTCAACGATAATCTCTATGTTATGTTTCTTATTCTTATCTAACTTAATCTCTTCGGATAACTCATATAGGTTACCGTCTACGCGAACACGAACATAACCACTCTTCTTGGCCTGTTCAAATAATTTTACATGCTCACCCTTACGACCTCTTACCACAGGAGCCAAGATCTGTAGCTTGGTTCTCTCTGGAAGTTTCATAATCTCATCTACCATCTGATCAACGGTCTGTTTCTTAATCTCTTTCCCACACTGTGGACAATGCGGAATACCAATTCTTGCGTAGAGCAAACGGAAATAATCATAGATCTCGGTCACAGTTCCTACTGTGGAACGCGGGTTACGGTTGGTTGATTTCTGATCGATTGAAATGGCAGGAGAAAGTCCTTCTATGCTCTCCACATTGGGCTTCTCCATCTGTCCTAAGAACTGTCTTGCATAGGAAGATAAGGATTCCTTATATCTTCTCTGTCCTTCTGCGTAAATCGTATCAAATGCTAGGGAAGATTTACCGGAACCACTTAGTCCTGTTAAGACTACAAACTCATCTCTTGGTATATTAATCGTTACATTCTTCAGGTTGTGCTCTTTGGCACCTCTGATTTTGATATATTGTTTCTTGTCAGCCATGACTGCCTCCTGTTATAGTAATTGTTTCTTTAATTCGATTAACTGATCTCTAAGTTCTGCCGCTAACTCGAAGTTAAGTTCCGCAGCTGCCGTATGCATCTTCTTGGATAATTTCTTAACCAATGCTTCGATCTCTTGCTTACTCATGGACTCAGGATCTTTCTCTAATTCATATTTTGATATGTCTGCTTTCTTAGAGATACGAATGAGATCACGAACTGCTTTCTTAATGGTAGTTGGTGTAATTCCATGTTCTTCGTTATACTTATTCTGAATCTCTCTTCTTCGATTGGTCTCTGAGATTGCCTTATCCATAGAATCGGTTATCTTATCCGCATACATGATAACTCGTCCATCTGAGTTACGGGCAGCCCTACCAATGGTCTGAATGAGGGACGTTTCAGAACGTAAGAATCCTTCTTTGTCTGCATCTAAGATGGCTACCAAGGTAATCTCCGGAATATCTAGACCCTCTCTTAATAAGTTGATGCCGACTAACACATCGAATACATCCAAACGCATATCTCGTATAATCTCGGAACGTTCTAGTGTATCAATATCGGAGTGGAGGTATTTCACACGAATACCCACTTCTCTCATATAATCGGTTAGATCCTCTGCCATTTTCTTGGTTAAGGTAGTAACCAGTATCTTATTCTTTTTATCTACTTCTTTATTTACTTCCGAGATCAAATCATCGATCTGACCTTCTACTGGTCGAACGAATATCTCTGGATCTAATAAACCAGTTGGACGTATAATCTGCTCGGTTCGTAGTAACTCATGATCCTTCTCATATACAGATGGAGTCGCAGAAACAAACATCATCTGATCTATCTTACTCTCAAACTCGTCAAAGTTAAGTGGACGGTTATCTTTCGCCGATGGAAGTCGGAAACCAAACTCCACTAAGTTAGATTTTCTTGCCTGGTCACCTGCATACATTCCTCGAACCTGAGGTATGGTGATATGGGACTCGTCCACTATAATCAAGAAATCATCTGGAAAGAAATCGATTAGGGTAGAAGGAGGGCAACCTGCCTCCAAGCCTGACAAATGTCTGGAATAGTTCTCAACTCCGGAACAGAAGCCTGTTTCTCTTAACATTTCAATATCAAAATTAGTACGCTCTGAGATTCTCTGAGCTTCTAATAATTTATCTTCACTCTTAAAATAAGCAACTCGCTCAACCATCTCTTCTTCGATTCTTTGAAGGGCTGGTTCCATATACTCTGGCGAAACCACGTAATGGGACGCAGGATATACATAGGCATGTTCGAGATTATAGAGTACTTCTCCCGTTAATACATTGATCTCGGTTAATCTCTCAATCTCGTCTCCAAAGAACTCTACGCGAACCGCGGTATCTGTTGCTGATGCCATAAAAATCTCTAACACATCACCTCGAACACGGAAGGTTCCTCGCTTAAAGTCCATGTCATTTCTGGTATACTGAATGTCAACTAACTTCCTTAAAACTTCATCTCGATCCTTAATCATTCCAGGGCGAAGGGATAGAGTCATATTCTGATAGAACTCTGGATTACCCAAACCATAGATACAGGAAACACTGGCTACAATAATAACATCTTTTCGCTCGATTAAAGCCGCGGTTGCAGAATGTCGCAGCTTATCTATCTCATCATTGATGGCTGAATCCTTTTCAATATAAGTATCGGTAGAAGGCACATAAGCTTCCGGCTGGTAATAATCATAGTAACTGACAAAATATTCAACTGCATTCTCTGGAAAGAATTCTTTGAACTCGCCATATAGCTGGGCTGCAAGGGTCTTGTTATGTGCAATAATTAAAGTCGGTTTATTCAATTGTTGTATTACGTTGGCCATGGTAAATGTTTTACCAGAACCAGTTACACCAAGTAGTGTCTCAAACTGATTGCCTTCACGAAAACCTTTTACCAATTGTTCTATTGCTTCTGGCTGGTCGCCTGTTGGTTGATATTCTGAAACAAGTTTAAAGTGATCCATGCGAGTTCCTTTCTATAATTACGCTTTGAATTTGTGTGGCTGCGATATAGGTTGTGGACATGAAATATTGTGGATATGGTTCCGCCGCTCCAACGCTTCGCTTAGCTTCCGCTCTGGAATCATATCCACAATATTTCATGGGATTTACGTATCGTATGTTGAGATTTATGGTGCTTCATTATGAGAAATGAAGGCATTTTTTAGGTAGGTGGTGTGTTTTGCTTTATCGATTATTATTATAAGTGTTGACATAAAATGGAGCTAATAATGTTCATAGGAGCATTTTATCATAAAGTAATTTTATATTCAATAGATTTATCGAACTTTTGTTCTTGTTATCCTATTTAGCCATGCAGAGGGAAACATGAAGGAAAGTACGCATGCTCGCATGAACGTACTTTTCTTTATGTTTCCCTCTATACGGCGCTTAGTCACAGCGAGATGGAACGTAGTGGAATCGAGCTGTGGCTAAGCACCGTATAGCACGATGGAGCGGAGCGGAATCGAGCTGCATGGCTAAGCACCGTATAGCACGATGAAGCGGAGCGGAATCGAGCTGCATGGCGGCTATGCAACATTCTTATCACATAATAGAAACCCTGGATATGCTAGGATATCCAGGGTTCTTGTTTTATGCTATTTGGTTTTCTTTTTCACGACTTCGATTGCTTTTTGCAATTGGTTGTCATCTTTGTGTTCGATGACAACTTTTTGCTTCTGAGCTTCGTCTAGTTCGATTTTGACGTCGGGTTCGATTCCGGTGCCGTGGATGTTTCTTCCTTTTGGAGTGTAGTATTTGGAAGTGGTTAACTTGATTGCAGTTCCGTCACTTAATGGAATGATGGACTGTACAATTCCTTTTCCGAAGCTGGTGGTTCCTACTAGAGTACCGAGTTTATAATCTTGGATGGCTCCGGCAAATATTTCGGATGCGCTGGCGCTGTTTCCATTGATTAGGACTGCTAACGGTTTGTTAAACTGCTCTTTATCGGAGGATTTGTATTCGTCTCCTTTTCCATTTTTATCTTTGGTGGATACAATCATTCCTTTTGGAAGCATACGGTCTAACATATCAACAACGGCTTCGAGACGTCCGCCACCATTATTTCGAAGATCGATGACCAATGCTTTTTCCCCTTGTTCTTCTAGATCATTCACAGCTTTTCTGAATTGTTCTGAGGTTACTTCATCAAATTCTGAGATGGCGATATAACCGATTTTATTATCTAACATTTCATATGCTATGGTTGGAACTTCGATATTATCTCGTTTAATTTTAAATTTAATTGGATTAACTTCTTTATCTCGAACTACCTGAATCTCAACTTTGGTTCCTTTTTCACCCTTCATTTTGGTGACAACTTCGGAGATATCTTCTCCTGTTACTTCTTCTCCAGCTACTTTATATAATATGTCACCTGGTAGGATTCCTGCCTTATATGCAGGTCCATCCACAAATGGTTTTACGATGGTGATAATTCCTGTTTCGCTATCTTGGCTTACCGTTGCACCGATACCACAATATGTTCCGCTGGTTGCTTCTTGCAATGCTGCATATTCTTCTGCTGTGTAATAAGTAGAATAAGGATCTTCTAAGCTTTTAAATAATCCTTTATATATCCCATCGGCATAAGCCTTTTTATCCACTTTCTCCAGAAAATATTGGTCGATATATTTTTCTAAGACTTTTATCTTGTTATCAATTTCGCTTTGAGAAGCAGCATTACTATCGTCCGATTCTTGTACTTCATTGACTGTGACCTTTGGTGTGATTAATTTAAATGAGGTATATCCGGTTATTCCAACAATCATTAAAATGAATGAGATTATGAATAAACCACTTGCTAATCCTACTAATAAACCGATTAAAAACTTGTTATTCTTCATGACATTTCTGCCTCCTGCTTTATGATAGGAACATATTTATCTGCTTACATAATTGAGAGGATTTACATACGTTCCATTTACTGAGACTCCAAAATGTAGATGAGGTCCGGTTGAGACACCAGTTGAGCCAACGTATCCAATCACTTCACCTTTTGCAACGTTTTGTCCTACGGATACACTAAGTTTAGAGCAGTGCATATATACAGTATAGATACCATTTCCATGAGATATCATAATATAATTACCAGCTGCAGCCTGATAAGAGGCTGTTACCACCGTACCTGCTCCCGCAGCTACAATTGGTGTACCAGTTGGTACTCCAATGTCGATACCTTTATGATATGTGCTGGCTCCTTCAGTAGGAGCATTTCGATACCCAAATGTTGATGTAATGGTTCCACTAACCTGTAATGGCCAACGGAAGTCACCCTTTTCTTCACTATAACCATCTGTGCTGGTATTTCCACCGTTATTAGATGAGTTATTGGATGAATTATTGGCTGCTTCCTGTTCTTTTTTCTTTCTCTCTTCTTCTGCTCTCTTGCGCTCTGCTTCTACTCTCTGACGTTCTTTTTCTAATAAATCCTCAATTAGATTCTCTTGCTTTTCAATGGAGGCATTATATTCTTCCACTGCTTCTTCGGATTGATCAATGTTCTCCTGATATTTTGCTAATTCTGTTGTTTTATTATCTACTAATTCGGTAACGGTCTCTTTTTCAAAGGTAACTTCATCATTCAGTTCTTGAAGCTTCGCTAATTTTGTCTCAAGTTCTGTTTCTTTCTTGGCTACTAGTTCCTTCGCTTCTTTAAAATTCTCTAGAAGATTTTTATCATACTCGGAGATTTTCTCGATATACTCGGCTCTATTTAGCAAGCTGGAGATGTTATCTGCTTTGAAAATAATCTCAATGTAATCTTGACCACCATTCTCATACATATATTTTATGCGCTTTTTCATGGTTGCATACTGATTATTTACAGTTTCTTTTGCAACTTCTAACTCTTCTCTGGTTAAAGCAAGTTCTGTATCCACCTCTTTAATCTGAGTGTTTAGCTTCTCAATCTCTGTGGCCAGTTCATTCAGCTGCTTGTCTAGCTTCTCTATATAGGTTACAATATCGCCTTTTTCTTTTTCTAAATCAGCAATTTTGTCTTCCATTGCCTCTTTTTTCTTCTCTAATTCTGATTTTTGATTCTTAGCATCTTGTATACTGGATGCAATGGAATTCCCCATATAACTTCCAACAACCAGTATGACTACCAGAAAACCAACTAGAATCTTATGCCTTTGTTTCATAGGAAATCCCCTTCCTCGTCCTCCACGTATGGATTAGACACGTAAATGTTTGCGTACCGTCAAGTAACTTCCAAAGAATCCAATTCCCACTCCAATGGATAGCGAAATTGGAATCAGGGTTGAAAATACGGTATTCACATCTAAGAATGTTAAAATACCTGATAATAAATTAAATTTATCATGGATATATAGAATTACTTTATTGTAAATGAAATATAGTACAAACAACGGTAACGCTGCTCCCACTAGTCCAATTACAATTCCTTCTACGATAAAAGGGGCACGAATAAAATAATCCGTCGCTCCTACTAATTTCATAATTGCAATTTCTTCTCGGCGCACAGAGATACCCATGGTAACGGTAGTACTAATCAAAAATACCGCTACTGCTAATAGGATAAAGATAATGGCCGCTGAAATATAACCTACCAAAATATTAATGCTGGATAAACTTTTGGCTGTGGTATCTGAGCTATTCACCTGACGAACTCCATCTATTTTCTCAACAAAGGAAACCAACGAACTCTGCATGGAAACATCATTCAGATAGATCTCATAGGAAGCAGAATTGGCAAGTGGATTATCATCTGCAAAACTTTCTTCCAATGCTTCTTCTCCATCAAAATACTCTTTCTTAAAGTTCTCCCACGCTTCTTCCGCTGACACGAATTCTATCTTTGAAATCTCTGCTCTTGTCTTGATCTCTTCACCGATCTGTTTGATCTGATCATCACTGATACCTTCATCAAAAAATACCGTTACTCCAACAGAGGTCTCGGCATTTTTAATCATATATTGAAAATTACTTAATAAAAAGTAAAAAATACCAAATAAAAATAGACATGCTGTAATTGTACCAACGGATGCCAGAGAAAACATTCTATTACGGCGAATATTCTTGAAACCTTGTTTGATGCTGTAAAAGAATATACTAATTTTTTTCATAGCTGTATCCGCCCTTTTGTTCATCACTGACCATGAAGCCCTTATTCATGGTAATTACGCGTTTCTGCATTACATCCACAATTTCTCGATTGTGTGTTACCACTACCACTGTAGTGCCTTTTTTATTCACTTCTTCTAGAAGAGCCATGATCTCCCAGGAATTCTTAGGGTCAAGATTCCCTGTTGGTTCATCGGCCAACAAAATAAGTGGTTTATTCACCAAAGCTCTTGCTAGCGCAACTCTTTGTTGCTCACCACCAGAAAGTTCTTTGGGCAGATTTTCATATTTTTCAGACAATCCAACGATGGAAAGCATAGCAGGAACTTGTCTACGAATCTCATGATTAGATGCACCTACAATTCTCTGCGCAAATGCCACATTGTCAAACACATTTCGATCTCGTAGTAATCTAAAGTCCTGAAATACCACACCCAAACCCCTTCGATGCTTCGGAACCTGGCCGTGTCTTAATCTTGTTAATTCTCTTCCATTTACATATATCTTACCGGAACTTGGTTCCACTTCCTTTAATAATAACTTTATTAAAGTTGATTTACCAGAACCGCTACTTCCTACTATAAAAACAAATTCACCTTTTCGTATCTTTAAGGATAAATCTTTGATTGCATGAGTCCCTGTTGGGTATGTCATAGAGACATTTTCCAATGCAATAATCGGCAAATCATTTGTACCTGTCATTATAAACTAACTCCTATCTACGTCCCGTTGCAATCATTGGCCAGCTTAGAAACTTAGATACAGGTGAAAGGTTGAAAGAACTCTTTCAACCTCGATTAGAGACACGGGCTGATATACAAATATATCTACCCACGTCATATTAAACTATATCTTTTACACCTGAATCATATCTGGTGCTCCGGTACGCACTCAAATCAAGTCTAGTATTCTAGAGTCTCCATGTACTTCATATATTTTACAACCATTAATGCAATCTTAAAGGTAATTGCATCTTCAAATACTCTAAGGTCTAGGTTCGTACTCTTTTGTAACTTGTCCAAACGATAAACTAAAGTATTTCTATGAATGTACAGCTGTCTTGATGTTTCTGATACATTTAAGCTGTTTTCAAAAAATTTATTAATAGTTGTTAATGTTTCTTCATCAAATTCATCCGGTGATTTGCCATCGAAAATCTCACGGATAAACATTTTACATAATGGCATTGGAAGCTGATAGATCAAACGACCAATTCCAAGATTGCTGTATGCGATGACATTTCTGCTGCTATAGAAGATCTTACCTACATCTAAAGCCATTTTCGCTTCTTTATAAGATCTAGAAACATCTTTAATCTCATTTACAATGGTACCAAATGAAACATGTACTTTCGTCATAGCTTCTGTATTTAGCATGTCAAGAATTACTTTAGCAGTCTTATTCATATCTTCATAGCCTTCGTTCTGCTTTAATTCTTTTACTAAAATAATGTTTTTCTCATCCACAGCCGTAATAAAGTCTTTGGTTTTTCCTGAGAAAAGTCCTCTGACTGTTTCAAGGGCATTGACATCTTTTTCGTTCTTAGTCTCTATTAAGAAGACAACTCTTCTTACATCTGTATCAATGTGTAACTTCTTCGCACGATTGTAGATATCTACTAATAAGAGATTATCTAATAACAGATTCTTGATGAAGTTATCTTTATCATATCTTTCTTTATAAGCAACTAATAAGTTCTGGATCTGGAAAGACGCAATCTTTCCTACCATGTAAACATCATCGCTATCACCTTTTGCTAAGATAACATATTCTAATTGGTGTTCATCAAATACTTTAAAGAACTGATTGCCTTGAAGTACTTGACTGTCTGCAGGAGATTCTACAAAAGCTAGCACGGCTCCCTCGTACTCCTCTGCATTGTTAATTGTTGTTGCTAAAGCTTTTCCTTCTGTATCCATTACACAAATATCAACTCTTGTAATTGATTTAAGCCCCTCGATGGTATTCTGAAGAATTTGGTTTGAAATCATTTTATACACTCCTTCGTTAGATAAGTTTAGGGAACGGGCACCGCAAAAACTAATTTCTTTGTTTTTATGATCCTCTGCCTATATATAGAATATATATTAACACCATTTTCAGCAAAAGTAAATAAATATTGACCTATTTTTTAGCAACTTTTTGTAAAAACCTTTAATTTTCATGTTTTTCAAATTAGTTTAATCACTAAATTAATGTGTTTTTTAATGTATTTTAATATAGGTTTTGATTTCTACAGGTTTCTTTGAGCGGATTATACATTACATGTTGAGCTGTCTTCTGCGGCGAGGTTCCAGCCATTTGCTTAAACTCACGGTTCATATGAGATTGATCATAATAACCTGCCTGTATTGCCGTTTCTGCCAAAGTTGTATTATCCAATTGACAAAACGCTTTGTAAAAGCGAAAAATACGTTCATAATCTCGCATTGTCATTCCAAAGAAGCGAATAAACTGTCTCTGTAAATGTCTTCTAGAAATTCCAAACTTTTTGTAACAGTCGCTTTCCTCCGATATTCCTTTTTGTAGATTCTGGGCTAATTGCAGCACACATTCATATGCTTGTTGGTGTACTTGTGTCGCTTGAACGAGAAATAACTCTTCCCAAAAACTCTCCGCCATCTCTACCCATTTCTCCATAGGGGTATCTCCAAGTCTAGTTCCAAATTCTGATAGAACATGTCCTTTCGGTAAGAACAATACTTTCTGATACATAGAGGGAGTTAATCCAAAGAGTTTATACAACAAAATGAAATCCACATCTATTGTAAATAATTCAATATCCGTAGAATAACTAGTGATGGGATCTTTATGTATTCCATATATAATAACATCACCCTTTTTTACCTCTGTTCCTTCATAATTACAGCTTCCGTCCATAACATAGATAATATTGACAAGAGGACTAGCGGGTGTAGTAATCTCTTTTTGTTCATATATTCTGAAATAACTATATTGAAGAATATTCTGATGGGTATATCTTGATGGCACACACCAAAAGATTTCTTTATCACCACATTGGTTAGCTAATTCTATCTGCTTCACTTGTAATTCACCTTTCAATATTAATCTGTATATCACATTATTTTTACAACATTATACACTAGATGACTATAAAATAATATACCATTGTTAAAGTTCTAATTATTTTCTAATTACATTTTAATTATCGGTTATCTTATAGAAATGATTTACTCTGATTGAAGTTGATTACGGGGTAACGCTTGACGGAATTATAAGAAGTGTTAGCGTTCGCCCATGGCGGGCAAACCAAAAAAAGAAGCTCGCATACGCGAGCTTCTTATAATAAGTATTAGTTACAGATAACTTGTTCTGTCTCTTTGTCAAAGATATGAATTTTACTTAAGTCAAGAGCGATCTTGATAGTATCTCCAGGTCTTGCAGTTGTACGTGGGTTAACACGAACAGTCATATCGAATTGATCTACTGTGAAGTATAAGAATACTTCAGCACCAAGCATTTCGTATACTTTAACTGTTGCATCAAGTACGCTATCTGGTGAAGCACTGATGAACATTTCTTCATCTTTAATATCTTCTGGACGAATACCAAAGATAACAGTCTTATCTTCATATCCAGCATCAATTAACTTCTTAGCTTTTCCTTCTGGAAGTTTGATTGAATGAGAACCAAATACTAACATTACATTTGATCCAGATTTAACAACTTTAGCTTCTACGAAGTTCATCTGAGGTGATCCAATGAAACCAGCTACGAATAAGTTCTTTGGTTTTGTATATAAATCAATTGGGCTATCAACCTGTTGAACAAGACCATCTTTCATAACAACGATTCTTGTACCAAGTGTTAACGCTTCTGTCTGGTCATGTGTTACGTAGATGATTGTAGTTTCAAGTCTCTGGTGTAATTTAGAGATCTCGATACGCATCTGTACACGAAGTTTAGCATCTAAGTTTGATAAAGGTTCATCCATAAGGAATACTTTAGGATCACGAACGATTGCACGACCCATAGCAACACGCTGTCTTTGTCCACCGGATAAAGCCTTTGGTTTACGATCTAATAAATGTTCAATGTCAAGGATCTTAGCTGCTTCATGAACTAATTTGTCAATCTTGTCCTTTGGAGTTTTTCTTAATTTAAGACCAAATGCCATATTGTCATAAACTGACATATGAGGATATAACGCGTAGTTCTGGAATACCATTGCGATATCTCTGTCTTTTGGTTCAACGTCATTAACTAATTTGTCACCAATCCATAATTCTCCTGATGAAATTTCTTCAAGACCAGCGATCATACGAAGTGTAGTTGACTTTCCACATCCTGATGGTCCAACGAAAATGATAAATTCTTTATCTTCAATCTCAAGGTTAAAATCTTTAACTGCAACGAATCCATTAGGATAAGTCTTGTTAATGTTTTTTAATGATAAACTTGCCATTTCTTTTCCTCCCTAGAATAGAACTAATTTTTAATTTGTTGTAAATCTTGTACTCGTTTCGATAAACTCATAATACACCATTTACCCATTGAAAGCCATATGTCATTTTAACAAATTAGGTTTTCGCGTTTTGTATATTTTGTATACTCTTTGTGAAATTAAGTATTTTTACCGATTTTTCAGCTGTTTTTCCTAAATATTACTGTCTATATTCAATAAATCCCTCCCCCATAACCTCTCTAGCGTCCGTAATTATTATAAATGCTTGAGGATCAACTTTTGCTACTATATCCGTAAGTTTCACGATTTCCTTTTTGGATACAGCGCAAAGAAGTACTTTTTTATCCTTTTTAGAATACATTCCGGTTGCAGATAATGCGGTAGCCCCCCTACGCATTCGATTTAAAATCTCATCCGATATCTCAACGTACTGCTCCGATATAATGAATACCATTTTCGCAAACCGAACACCTTCTAACATAGCATCAATTACTTTTGAAGTAATAAAAACTGCAATTACCGCGTAAAGTGCTGTATTCAATCCGAATACCAAAGCACCTAACAGAACGATGATTCCATCAATGACAAAAAGCAGCTGTGCCACGGAGTAATATTTTAAACGGGTTTGAAAAAGCATACCCAGTAAATCTGTTCCTCCTGTTGAGGTAGACGTACTAAATACCAATCCTAGGCCTATGCCAGAGATGGTTCCTCCAAAAACTGCTGCTAATAAATAATCATTATAAATTAAATCAAAACTTGGGATTATATAAAGACCCACAGTAAAACACACCGTGGCAAACAATGTTTTCTGTATAAAGTGACGACCTTTTACAAACCAAGCCACAATAAATAACGGGATATTAAGACAAGCATTGGTTAACCAAATAGGAATCCCATTTGACCACATATTCTTGGTAACGTCTTGTATTACGATGGCAAGACCTGAAAAACCTCCGGTAACCATATCCATTGGTTCATATACCATATTTACTGCTGCTGCCATTAAGAAGGTTCCGATGACAATTAAAGCATAATTCCCACCTCTAAAACGCACACTAGCTCCTTTCCGGGAACAGATTCCCGCTATTCGCTTTTTTTATTTTTATAGTGTGCAATTTTCCTCTTAAATATTCTGGCTTGTCGTATCTTATTCAGCCTTTTATTTTTCTTCAATAGATTATATAACTTCTCTAGATGTAACATCTGTACAAATCTAGGAATTTCTCTATTCTGCTCGAAGATATTATTAATCACGCCGCCCATTCCGATACAAAGCTTTGCGTTCATCTTAGTGCAATTGGTTAAAATCCACGTTTCTTGTAATGGTGAATCAAGAGAAAAAACTAAGATATCTGGAGCTAAGCCGTTGATCTCATTAATAACCACATCTCCATTTTGCTCGATATCTAAAAAGCATGTTCCTACTATATTAATATGCGGATGGTTACGAATACAGTATTCTTTCATCTGATTCATTTCATATTCAGATCTTCCCACTAGATACATGGTGCTGTTTTCTTGAATACTATCGAGCATTTTATCAAAACACTGATAGTTAATTACCATTCGTGCCACTTCTAGTACATCTACATGATGCATACTTAGTAGTGCTTCTTCACCAGGAAGAATTAATTCAGCTCTGGAAAGCATTTCTTTATACTCATCGTTTTCTGACGCTTCTTCTAACACTTTCGTTGTTGCAAATAGAATCACATTAAGATAATCATTGGTTAAATATTCTTCTACTTTGGACAAGAACGAATCCATACTGATCATATCGATATCCAAGTCCATAATTCTGATTGTTGTCTCCATAATTACCTCCAACGGCTTCCTTTTGCTATTTTATGGAATAGCTTCCCTTGATAAATACAGTCACCGATGAAGACGCTTTCATACCACTGCTGCTTGCAGGTGACAGATAGATATTATATTTTACTGCCGAATTACCGGTTTTAAACAATTCACCGGAAGAAAGATTAACAAGTCCATTCTTTCCTACCACCGAGGCGTTGCCTGAAAAAAGCACAATCTCTCCTCCTGCTGAAACGGTCAATTCTTTATTCTTATCCAGTACTTCCTTTTTATAGATATCACTGCTGTCGCTTCCTGTACTTGTTCCGGCACCAACTTCTTTTAATCTTGACTCCAGATAACTTTGGGTAATCAGTGGATCCCCCTCTGAACCCGGTTCGGATGATGCTGCTCCAACTACCATTCCTGCGCGAAAAAGTCCAGCACATAGTATTCCTATAACAATAACTATCATAAGTTTCTTATAATTCTTCACTTTTGTGCCTCCATAATTCTACTGAACCTGCTCTGCAGATCCTAGTACAATCTGAATATCTGTTTCTTCTGGAAGATCTAATGTTTCGATTGTCGCTCCGTTAAAATAGGATAATAAATCTTCAGCCATACCTTCTTCTTTCACATAAATAATGGTAGTTTTTATAGAGGTATCGCTATTATTTCCTATATGACTAATTGTATAACCATCCGCTTCCAGCTTATTTTTATATGTTGCAGCTAATCCAGAAATAGTACTTCCATTCAGTATCTCTATCTTAAGACCCTTTGATACTCTTTGCTCTGATTGAATGGACTCTGTGTCTTGCATTCCTTTATAAGCATCATTAGCAAGTAAATCTTCGATTAGCTTATTCGCCTGCTTACCATCTACTGTATAATAATCCGTACTAGATGTTCCTTGCAGGCTGTGATAATAAATAAAATCTGGATTGATATTAAGAAAGCTATCCAAATACTTTAGCTTATTCTTTAATGTAAGATTGGAATCTACATTTTCATATAATCCTGTAATCAATTCTTTTAACTGGTCTTTCTCTGTAATCGATGAGGTATCATAAAGAAAATCCTCTGACAACATAAGAATTCCATCTTTATCTTCAAAAATAGAATCAAAATCTGCTTCACTCATTACCGTATAATAATTAATATCCACAGAAAGTAAGTCTTCTATAATAATTTCACTAAAATCGTAGCGGTTTTCTTCTTCAAAATATTTATATATATCAGATAACTTAATTATCTGAGGGGCTTCTGGATTCACTGCGCATAACTTCTGATACATATCATTAGATATGGTAAACTGAGTATTGGCAGGTATGGTTATATAGTCCAAGTTATATGTATATGTATTAAAAATCTCTAATACTAATCCCGTAACCTCACCAGTCTCTGTATTGATACGGTAAATTAGATTCTTAGAAATGTCTTCCACTTTCACATCTCGATTAATCAATTCTTCTATCATTTCATTATTCTTTGAATCTTTCGGTGGCTCCACTACTTTATAATAAAGCATAGTTAGCTTGTAACTTGCAAATCCCACTCCAATTAATAGTGCAATTATTAAAAAGGATTTCAAAAAACCTCTCAAAAATAATGCTCCCAAATTATCCTTTTGCATAACTATCTCCTTTTTCCACATTACGTAGTATAACAGAAATATATAAAAAGTACAAGATTTTCATTATTCCATAGAATTGCAAAAAGTGATATAATATCCATAAAAGAATGTTCACTTGTTTACAAGGGTGAACATTCTTATGGGATCATAAACACGTTTTTTGTGTTTATGATACCCGTAAGGACATTCACTTGTTTTACAAGGGTGAATGTCTCGTGGGAATATAAAACATTTATGGAGGTTTGCTTATGAACAGAAAAACTATTTTAGTAACCGGTTCTTCCAGAGGCATCGGCAAAGCCATAGCCGTAAAATATGCCAAGAAAGGTTACAACGTTGCAATCAATTGTTTAAACAATCACGAACTTCTTGAAAAAGTGAAGAAGGAAATTGAGAGTTATCAAGTCTCCTGCCTAGCCTTTGTTGGCGATGTAGGAAATTACGAAGTGGCGCAAGAGTTGTTTACTGAAATCAAGAAACACTTTGGAACCATTGATATTCTGGTTAACAATGCAGGGATTTCTTATATTGGTTTACTTTCTGAAATGAGTATTGAGGATTGGAATAAAATTGTACAGAACAATCTGACCTCTGTGTTTAATTGCTGCAAGCTTGCCATTCCTGATATGGTAGCTGGACAAAAAGGGAAGATTATTAACATTTCATCTGTGTGGGGTGATTCTGGTGCTTCGTGCGAAGTTGCTTATTCTACTACCAAGGGCGGTATTAATGCATTCACCAAAGCATTAGCCAAAGAACTTGCTCCTAGCAACATTCAAGTAAATGCCATTGCATGCGGTGCCATTGATACGGAAATGAATCATTTTCTGTCGGATGATGAACTGATGTCTTTAATAGAAGAAATACCTGCCAATCGATTGGGACGTGCGGAAGAAGTGGCTGATTTAGTTTATTCGCTTACGCATAAGAATCAGTATTTGACGGCGCAGGTTATTAACTTAGATGGTGGGTGGATATAGGAGAAGAGGACTTTGGAAACTGGACGCCCCCAGCATGCCTTGAACTATACTTCCTCACACACTGGTGAGAAAACAAAGCCCCTGGATTTGAATGCCATAGTCGGACTGATCGTTCGCCTTTGTCATTCAAATCCAGGGGTTTGTTTTCCCAACAGTGCATTACGGAAGTATAGATCAAGGCATACTGGGGGCTGGTTCTTCCAATCCGCTACGTAAGTAAAAGATAGAAAACGAGCTGTATGCGTGATGTATACTTCACTTTGTTTAAATGACTATTCGCTTATTTATGCTAATAATCGCTTTTATAATAAAAAATATAAATAATGTTAGTTATAAACTAATTAGTTTATTTATATTTTTATTACTTAGTTAAAATTGTTTCTATGGAGGATAGTTCTTGGTCGGTGAAGTCTAGGTGGTCTATGATTTTTACGTTGTCTTTGATCTGGTCTACGCGGCTGGCTCCGATTAGGACGGTGGTTACGCGGTTTTTGCGAATCACCCAGGATAGTGACATTTGGGCTAGGGTTTGTCCTCGGTCGTTGGCAATTTCATTTAGACTAGATACTTTGTTGATTAGTTCTGGAGTTAGGCTGTCTTCGTGTAGGAAGTGATTTCTGGTGGCTCTGCTGCCGGCTGGAACTCCGTGTAGATATTTATCGGTTAGAACACCTTGAGCTAATGGGCTAAAGCAGATGCATCCGGAACCTACTTCTTCTAATGTGTCTAATAATCCATCTTCTTCTACCCAGCGATTAAGCATACTATAACTTGGTTGGTGGATTAATAATGGAGTGCCATTGGCACGTAAGATCTCTGCTGCTTTCTTAGTCTGTTCTGCTTTATAGTTAGAGATTCCTACATACAATGCTTTTCCCTGTTTTACAATGTCGGATAGAGCTCCCATGGTTTCTTCTAACGGGGTTTCTGGATCCGGTCTGTGGTGATAAAAAATATCTACATAGTCAAGCTTCATTCTTTTTAGGCTTTGATCTAGACTTGAGATTAGATACTTTCTGGAGCCATGGTCACCATATGGTCCTGGCCACATATCATAACCTGCCTTGGTTGAAATAATTAGTTCGTCACGGTAAGGGCGTAAGTCAGATTCCATAATACGTCCAAAATTAGCCTCTGCAGAACCATATACAGGTCCATAATTATTGGCTAAATCAAAATGTGTAATTCCTTGATCAAAGGACTCAAATAATAATGCTTTTTGATTCTCATAAGAATCAATAGAACCAAAATTGTGCCATAGTCCCAATGCTACTCTCGGTAATAAGATACCACTTTTCCCGCAGCGTAGGTATTGCATCTTGTTATATCTATCTTCATTTGCTTTATACATCATTCATCTTTCCTTTCTATTGCTTCATCCTCTGCATCTTAGATTAATCATCTATACAACTATCATACTGCTAGTATAGTATAACCAACTGAGTCCATAAATGTCTTAAAACATTCATTTCTTATCTATTAGCGACTTATTGCCACGGAATTAAATATGTGTTATGTTTAGTCTAACCATGAAAGGAGATTCCCTTCTATGTATTTTTGTCTTAACACAGATGTTTTACCTAAAGTATCTTATATGAATCGTATTGTAACACCTAATAATTGGTGTCATCCCACTCGTGTTGCGGATGAATATATTTTATATGTTGTCAACCAAGGATCCCTCTATCTAAAAGAAGACTCTACTAATTATATTCTGCATGCAGGAGATATGCTACTGTTAGAGCCCGGGCATACCCATACTGGTTTTAAAGAATCCGCTTGTGATTATCACTATATTCATTTTGCGTCCAATACCTTTACCACCTTTGACTGTAGCCACATCGATAGTATTGAGCAGATTTTAATAGAAAACAAACATCTTTATTATAAATGTAATCCCTTCAGCTACGAACTTTATCAACAGGCCAAGCTATTTATACCAAAGGATATCCACATGAAAGACACTTCCGTGTTACAATCCATTACGAATAAGATGGAAGAATCCATCCGTTCCTTTGAGCGACATGATGAGTACTATAAATTTGTTTGTTCCTGTAAGTTGATTGAAATTTTAACGGAACTATCGAACTATTTTGCAGAGGTTACCATGCAAAATACGAGATATTCAAACGGGATTATTTCACAGAATAAAAAAATACAAGAAATACTGGATTTCTTGCATTTAGAATACAATCATAAATTGACTGGCGACATAATTTCGGAACATATGAATATGAACTTTGACTATCTGAATCGCAATTTCAAGAAACAAATTGGTCTTACTATCTTTGAATACTTAACAATTATCCGTATTAATAAAGCGAAAGAATTATTGTTAAATGGAGCGATGAAATCCTATGAGATAGCTGCTGCAATTGGTTTTGCCAATGAATATCACTTTAGTAAAGCGTTTAAAAAAACAGTTGGTCTTTCCCCAAATCAGTATAAGCAGAAACTATAAATTCCATATTGGAAACATTATAGTAAAAGCATACATATAAGAATTGTATTTTATAGCTCCTTTACTTTCTGCATAAGCAATGTATCCAGTTCATTGGATTTAGATAAGATCTATATTTGGAGGCTAATTCTTTACCAAGAATAATACAACCGATCCAGAATATGATTTCACTGACAATCATCATGCCAGCAGTTAAAGCTGCAATGATAGAACCAGAAAAAGGTAAACATAAATTAAACGGGAGTACCACATAAATTAAAAATGATAGCACGATAAATGCTACTGCTAGACCCTTCCATTTCAATTTTTTATTGTCATCTTCTTTGTTGTCTTCAACCATGCCATGGGGTGACAAGTGTTTCTGTAGAATTCTGCTATAGGAATTCAATGCAATTATGTCTCCGAACCTTGGGGATAGTCCATTGATTTTCGAAAACAATCGAGTAACCATGCCCATTTGATACGATGTTTTACCACGAAGAACTGCAATTCTAAGCTTTTGCCACACTTGCTCTGGTGTGCTAATTGCAATGTTCATCTCTTTCCATATTGGATGAAATGGTCGTTCTGCTTCTGTGTCGGCTGAATTAGGGCAAAAGTAAATGATCCGAACCTTTCTTTTTTCCTGTTTTAATTCTCGATTTAAGGATTCTGCAAAAGCATGTAATCCTGCACGAGAAGCAACATCTGCAGTATAATATGGAAATGCAATGGTTCCGTCTCCAAAACCGCCCATATGTACAATAGCATTTCCCTTTTCTTCCCCAATCAATGGAAGCATTATTTTAGTTAAGATAATGGAACCCGTCAAATTAATTCCTATACTATTTTGAATCTCCTCATTGGAATGATACTGTAATGCTTTTCTTACATCCATTCCAGTGGCATTGATGACAAAATCAATCTTCTTATTCCAATGTTCCACTTCCTTCGCAAATACTTCTATTGAGTTTACATCAGCCAGATCCACACTGGCATATTCTATGGTTTCACCTAGTTCCTCTATAGCACTCTCTAACCTATCTAGATTTCTGCCTCCCAGAAAAACATGTGCACCTTCTTTTAGTAATTCTCTAGCATAAGTTTTTCCTAAACCACCTGCTCCTCCAATAATTACGACTTTCTTATTGTCAAAGGACTTCATTACATATCACCTCTCAATCTCTCAAGGAGCTCCTCCATAGTTTTTTGAATCATGAGATACTGTTCCTCATCTGATACAATTTCCTTTATATTCTTGGTAATGGTTTGATACATACTATAATCTCCGCGAACAATATTTTCGCCTTTCGCACTTAAGACAACATAGAACTTTCTCTTATCATTTTCATCTTGTACTTTTTCTACAAGTCCCAAATTAGTAAGTTTCTTAATCATTGAAGAGACCGCTGGTTTGGTAACATGAAGTGCTTCTGCTACTGCCCCAAATGTTGGAGACTCCAAAGAAAAGATCACGGTTAAATAATAGTAGTCGTTATTGGAGAATTTACTTTTTTCTTGATCATTTAACGATTGATTGATGTTGTTAATACTTTGTTTCCATAAATAATTAGCAAGGGTTGCAAAAATTTCTTCCATAATATCCTCCTATTTGTATTTATTTATAACTATCTCAATTACAGTAGTTAAATTTATTTAATTAAATATATTTAACTATTTTATTCCAGATAGATATATCTGTCAATATTTAATTTACTTTTATGATTTCAGATTAAAAACTCACGTATACTAAAAATGATTACGGTAACAAACTTGTTATCGTAACCACTCTTATCATTTTATTCTTTACCGATGTATTCTAATGTACTTTTTCTAAATCCTGTTTGTATCTTATTGTCTCACTATTGCTTCCCGACGAATTAACAATAAAAATTCCACCACTAACCAAAAGAAGCGCAATCATACTCTTAAAGCCAATCACTTCATGCTCACCAAGTAAGATTGCTGACAGTATAACACCTAATACAGGTGTCATAAATCCGTAAACTGCCACTTTGGAAATAGGATTGTGCGTTAATAGCATGCCCCACAAGGCATAGGCAATTGCCGAAACCAAAGCAAGATAGAGTAAGATTCCAATGGAATGTAAAGTATACATTTCTAATCTTGCCCCCATCAAGGCTCCCACAATCATCATAACAAATCCACCAACTAAAAACTGATACCCACTCAGCAAAATGGTTTGTTCCGTTTTGGAATACTGTTTTAATAATACAGAAGAAAATGCATACGCAACCGTTGATAGGAAAATAAATCCTTCTCCCGTAAGTTTTATATCAGCACCGAGACCAGTTCCATTGACATTAATGATAACAACTCCAATAAATCCAATGATACAACCTATTAATTTTCGTCGTGAAAGAATTTCCTGCCGAAAAATAACACTAGCCACCAGGAGCGCAACAAATACATTCGTCCCCTGTACAATCGAGGCTTTTACCCCGGTTGTATTAGATAGACCAATATAAAAGAATAGATATTGTACAATGGTCTGTAGAAAACTTAGATTTATAATTAGGGGAATCGCCTTCCTTTTGGGAACAAGGATTCTCTTAGCTAGTATACTTCCAATGATAATCGTAATGATACCAGCTAAGGTAAATCGCATTCCAGCATATAATATCTGTGCATTTATTTCATCCGGTGTTATTGCAAGCATTTGATATCCAATCTTCACGCACGGAAATGCGCTTCCCCACAAAGCACAACATATGGACGCCATAATGCAAACCACAATTGAATTTGTGAACCATTTCATTTGCATTTTAGTTTCTATCTTAGGTTTTATATTATGTGCTATCTCTTCTTTTATCTCTTGTTTCAGTTTCATCTTATATTGCTCCTTAATTCTTACAGCTTATGGATTCAATGGCAACACTTCCGCCTCTTACCACTTCTAATCGATTTGGAAAGCTGTCTTGCAGTAGATGAATGATATCATTATTCCTTGCTTCTGTCTGAACACATTCTAGTAGCACGGTATTCTTATCATAGTCTGTTACAGATAGGCCGAACACCGTAGCGATACGGAATATTTCTTCCTTATCGTATTTGGAACAGTTGCTAATCTTAACAAATAGAATTTCTTTTCTATGAATAGGCATATCCGTATAATCAACTACTTTAATAACCTCAACACTTCGATTTAATTGTTTCTTCACTTGTTCGAAGGTTCGATCATCGCTGGTTAAGCCTATGGTCATGCGGGATATGGTCTCATCCTCTGTTTCTCCTACTGTAATGCTATCTATATTATAAGCCTTTCCTGAAAATAATCCTGAAATCTTAGTCAGAACACCAATCTGATTTTCTACAAATAAGCAGATCCATCTCTTTTTCATATAAAACTCCTCCTTAACAATCCATAATCATTTCGCTGAGTGCTTTCCCGCCTGGTACAATTGGCAATACATTTACTTCTCTATCTATGATAAATTCAATGAGTGTTGGACCACATTGATTGTCTCGTGCCTCAGTAAATGCTGCTTCAATTTCTTCTACTTTAGTAACACGAATGCCTTTTGCATCATAGCTTTCTGCTAATTTTACATAGTCTGGAATGTATTTTGGACATCCTTTACTTGGATTGTTACAATCTTTATTGCAGTGTTTACGATAGGTTAAACATGTACTGGAATAGTGTTTATCAAAGAACATTTCCTGCCATTGACGTACATTTCCAAGGTAGCCATTGTTGAAGACACAGAGAATCATAGGTAATCCTTGTGCTACTGCCGTTGCCATTTCTTGAATATTCATCTGCATACCACCATCTCCGGAGATACAGATTATATCCTTATCTGGATTACCAAGTTTAGCTCCGATGGCTGCTGGGAAACCATATCCCATGGTACCAAGTCCTCCAGACGTTAATAATTGTCTATTTTCATCTAGCTCTAGGTACTGAGTGGTCCAAAGTTGATTCTGACCTACATCGGTTATAACAACGGAGTTTTTAAACATTTCATTTATCTTTTGAATAATAATCTGTGGAGTCATTCCTTCATATTGATTCATAGTAATTGGGTATTTCTCTTTCCATTCACGGATATTCTTTACCCAAGGCTCTATCTCTAGTTTTTTCCCATATTCTAGCATGGTTTCTATGGCAAGTTTCGCATCTGCTACGATAGGAATATCAACTACGATATTTCTAGAAATGGATGCCGAATCAATATCAACATGTACTATGGTTGCATTCTTGGCAAACTCACTAATCTTACCTGTTATTCTATCATTAAATCTAGTACCAATGGAAAATAAAACGTCACATTCACTAATTGCCTGGTTGGATGCATAATTCCCATGCATTCCAATATTGCCAACATAAAGTGGGTGATTGGTAGCTAGTGCTCCTTTTCCCATAATGGTAGTTATGACTGGAACTCCTGTTAATTCTGCCAACGCTCTAAGTTGTTTGTGAGCATGTGAAATATTTACTCCTCCACCAATCAAAAATACTGGTTTCTTTGCTTTCTCCAGTGTTGCCATAGCCCTTTTAATCTGACCGATATGAACACCTTCATTTGGCTTATATCCTCTAATATTAACGGTTTGTGGATATTCATCCGTACCCAATTCCAGCTGAATATCTTTTGGAATATCAACCAATACTGGACCTGGTTTTCCTGTTCTAGCTATATAGAATGCTTCTTTTATAATTCTAGCTAGATCTTTTCTATCTCTTACGGTAACTGCATACTTACATACGCTTCGAACAATACCTACGATATCCACTTCTTGAAACGCATCATTACCAATTAAGTGGGTTGGCACCTGACCAGTAAAGCATACCAATGGAACACTGTCATAGTTGGCAGTTGCAATTCCGGTTACCATATTAGTAGCACCAGGGCCACTTGTAACCAAACATACTCCAGTTCTACCAGTGGAACGGGCATATCCATCCGCTTCATGTACAAGAGCTTGCTCATGTCTTGGTAAAATAACATCCAGATCTTCTACGCCATACAGTGCATCAAATAAGTCAATTGCCATTCCACCTGGGTATGCGAAAAGCGTATCAACACCTTCTTCTTTTAATGCTTTAACAAATAATTGTGCTCCATTGATTTTCATATGGGTTACCTCCGTTTGATTTTGATATTGATGGTTGATGGTCGAGTGAGGATAAGTAAGGATTTCTAATTCATGTTTTACGTGTTTCCAAGTTTACGTGTTGACTGCGCCTTCTTGGCAACCTACCCGCGGCACCCTTACAACATAAGGCCGTTGTAAGGGTCGCGGGCAGGTTGCCAATACAAGTATTAGTATAACTACCAGTTTGTGCTAGCACACTGGTAGTTATACTAATACTTGTGCAGTCAACACTTGCCTACGCGCAAAGAAGCCCTAAGCTAATTATTATTAGCTTAGGGCGAATGATTCATCCGTGTTACCACCTAAATTCAGAGAAGTTCTCTGCACTCTGTCAGTACAGATACTACACCTTACTGACGTTTATTCTTCCATCAGTACGGATATAATTATCGATACCGTTTTCCCTATAACGGCGGAAAATTCCGGTGAGGCCTACTTAAGATTCTTCTTGTTCAGTTCACTGCTCAAAGGCTACTTCCATACTTCCTTAATAAAGATTTGCACCAACCATCTTCTCTCTGTCATCTCGGTGAGTATGTACTCCTCCTCGTCACTGCATTTGGTATTCAGTTTTAAAAAGTGTATCATATTAATTTTCCTGTGTCAATTACAAATTTTAACTACTTGCACTGGAATAGTTCTTAATAATGAACACCCAGATCAAACGTACCAATGCCAAGAATACCATGGGCGCAACAATGCCCCATACCATATTCCATTTACTTAAGTGATCCAGTACAAACAAGGAAGAAAAGTTAGATATAATAAATAAAGGGAAAATATATGTACCAAAAGCACGAATTGGTCTATTGTAAATAGTCATCGGCATACCATTGGAATCCCAAAGCGAATCGGTTATCTCTCTTAGTGCATTTCCCTTAATAGTAAGAAAACTAAGTAATTGAGGTGCCAACATAACCGAATAGGTTACAATTACACCACTAATCAAATATCCAATATATCCTGCAATGTTAATAAAATTAACTGGAACTCCTGCCTTGCTCCATCCAATCGCTAACACAATAATTCCACCGATTAAATTCGGTATCATGGTTCCAAAATCCACGTTACGAAGGGTTGTAATAAATTGCAACGAGATTGGCTTGGTGATAAACAAATCTAGTGACCCATCACTTACATATTGTTGTATATTGGTAAAGTTAAAAAAGAAAAATGCCATAAACACGCCAGTCATTAGAAGAAAGGAGCCAGTAAAAATAAAAATACTGTCATAAGGCAATCCATTCAGATTAATTCCCGTGTTATAGATTACAAAGGCATACACTAACTTGGAGCCAAGAAAACAGGATTCCAAAAATAACATCAAGATAAAATTAAAACGATATTCCATCTGTTTGATCAAACAATTCTTCACAAAAATAAGATAGATAAAACTATATCGTTTCAGTGCTTTCAACATAAATCTGATACTCTTCATGTGATTTCTCAACCTCCCACTGCAATATATTTTTTCATTCCCGTGTTCCATACCAGCTTAGAACAGAAATATAGTCCCACTAGCCAAATTACCTGAATCAGTAAACCTTGTTGTATCTCTAAAAAGCTAAGCTTATTATTGATAATGTTGGTTGGGAAGTAGACAATGTACTTAAACGGCAATACATTTAGTATTTTCATTGCATTCTCACCCAAGATATCAAGTGGAAATAAACCTCCACTGGCAAATTGAATCAACAAGGACATAAAGGTAAATACCGCCCAAGATTCTGTCGCCCAAAATGCAACTGCACTAAAGGTAAAACTCAGGAACAGATTGACTGTTAATGCTAATATAACGGATAGAAAGAAGAATCCGATTTTGGAAATACTAATCGCTAATCCTAGTTTATAATTTACTACCGTAAGGATAAAGCTTAAAATAATCAGTACAACTCCTACTTGCATTACCTTTGATCCGAGAAAAGAAGCTACTCGGTAAGGGAAATATCCCACTGGACGAGTGATAAATTTGTTTAATCCTCCATCTTTTATATCACTTGCAATCTCCCATTCCACACCTGTTGCTACCAACTTATTGATGATGCTGGCAATAAAGATGTAGGTAAGCATATGAGCATAATCATATCCTAATATATTGGTTTCCTTTGAGTTAAGGAAAATAGTAGTCCATAAAAATGCCTGTGCGATCATTGGAAATATACTACTGATTAAACTTAAGAAAAAGTTAGCCCGATATTCCAAAGAACTTTGTAGACCTAATTCAAATGATTTGGTGTATTTTTTGAATTTATTCAACCTTGGCACCACCATTCTGGTAAAGCAATGCAATGCCTTCTTCAATTGGAATATCTTCTACATTAAAATCCTTGATTGGGAATTGACTTAACATCTGCTGCATATGATGACGCACCAATCCCTTTTCCATCTCCAAGGTAATACTTCTGTTCTCTCTTTCCTTTAATTCTCCAAACTCCCTTAACAATTCAAAATCAATCTCTTCTTCTAACTGAAGTTTTACAATTTTCTTATTATCCAAGATATCATTTACTTGGTTTAAGGCACCATCGTATACGATTGTCCCTTGATTAATCACGATAGTACGCTTACACAAGTCTTCAATATCATCCATATAGTGGCTGGTTAAAATAACGGTAGTTTTCTCTTCTTTGTTATAATGAGAAATAAAATCTCGTATTTTACGCTGAGAAATAATATCAAGACCAATGGTTGGTTCGTCCAGAAATAATATTTTAGGTTTATGTAGTAGTGCAGCAATCAGTTCCATTTTCATACGTTCTCCCAAGGAGAGCCTTCTAACCTGAATCTTCAACAAATCCTTTACATCCAAAAGTTCTGTCAGAGTACCAAGGGTTTCTCTGTATTGTTTGTCTTCAATCTCATAGATACATTTATTAAGATACAAAGACTCATTGGCCGGCAGATCCCACCACAATTGATTTTTTTGTCCCATAACAATGGAAAACTGTCTTTTAAAATCATTTTTACGCTCCCATGGAACATAACCCATTACCTTTGCATTTCCACCACTAGGATATAGAATCCCCGACAACATTTTTAAGGTTGTTGTTTTCCCTGCACCGTTTGGTCCTAAGAATCCTACGATTTCGCCTTGCTCAATTTCAAAAGAAATGGGATGAACAGCATGCTTTATTAATTTCTTTCTAGAAAATAAATTTTTAACTGAACTTAATAAGCCAACTTCTTTTTCATAATAGGAAAATTCTTTTTGCAATCCATTTACTTCAATAATCGACATAACTAATCTCCTTTATCTCAATATAATACTCCCGAAATCATTGTTTACTATTTCATTGTTTTTATGGTTTTTATGCCTCAATTGTAAATCGAAATACAACCCTTCCGAATCCAAATTGAGATATAATTCTTAAATTTAATATATATGCCAGATGGTTGCACCTGGGCTTACAAAAAGATTGGTTAATTTCAATCTTTTTTG
>JAEZUR010000020.1 GCA_023420935.1 Bacillota bacterium
AGATAGGATAGTTGGGAGAATAAGATGCAAATAGAACAGCTATTATCCAAAAGTTTTTGTGATGTATACCACATTGATTTAGAAAAAGAGTATGAGATCGAATTTGTGGATGCTATTGACTTGCTTGTACCAGAACGTATTGACATCATAGCAAAATATAAATATGTGGAGTGCTATGATAAAGGATATGATATCGATTTTATTCGAAATTTATATGTGAAGCATATCGAAGCGTTTTCTTTAGGTAAATTTACAGAGCCCGGTAATCCCAATAAAGTCTGCTTACAAGATTATTTGAATATATTTCATGAATTAATCAATACGATTCGCGAAACAGGAATCAATCCAGATATATCAGTAATACCTGTAGGTAGAAATAATATTATTTTAAATGGCGCACATCGCGCGTCTATTGCACTTTATTATGGTTTAAAAGTTCCCATTGTGCGTCTCGAACATTTATACAATGATTTTGGATTGGTCTTTTTTGAGAAACGTCAGCTGGATCAAAAGTATTTAGATTTTATGATGCAAGAGTATATAAAATTGAACAGTAATCTATACATTGCTTGCTTATATCCTGCTGCCAGTGGTAGAGAGAAATTAAACAAAGCTATAAAAGTAATGAAACAACGAACAAATATATTATATAAAAAAGATATTCCTATCACAACAGATGGGTTAAGAAATTTTATGATACAAATATATAAAAGTGATATGAATCCATGGATTGGATCCTATGAGAATCGGTATGCAGGAGTTTACGATAAATTAAAAGTTTGTACTGGTAAAGAAGACTTGCGTATTTTTATATTAGATTGTGAATCATTAGAGGATATTAGAATTGTAAAAAAAGAAATACGTGCTATCTATGAGATTGGAAATAGTTCCATTCATATTACAGATACCAAGGAAGAAGCAGTATCTTTGGCAAACATAGTTTTTAATGCTAACTCTATACATTGTCTTAACTATGGAAAACCTGATTATTTTATTAAATTTAATCGAAAATTGAATGTGTTTAGAAATAGGATTGAGGATCACATGCTTTCTTTGGATGAATTCATAATTGATTCTTCAAGCGTGATGGGACTTTATGCTCTGCGTGATATACGTGATATAGATTTCTTATCCGTATCATCTAAGTATCACCTAATCGAAAACAATTCCATTAACTGTCATCATTCCTATGTATCTTATTACCATACAACCATTGATAATCTACTTATGAATCCAGAAAATTATTTAGTGTATCATGATACCAAATTTATTACACTTGAGGTTTGCAAAAGATTTAAAAGCAACCGGGATGAACGAAAAGATAGAGATGATGTGAAATTAATTAACACCATATTAAATAAAGACAGTAATAAATTATTTAAACAATATCTAATTACCAGTAGACGGATCAAAAGAAATATTTATTATGCTTATTTGTTGTCTCTTCATATTGTGATTCAAAAAGGAAAAGGTCTAATTTTAATAGCACTAAAAAAGCTTGGTTTTAGGAGGTAAAAGGAGAAAAAAGAAATGAAAAAGTATAATATATTTGCAATCATTGTTTTATTTTTATTAATTTATGAGCCTCCAATTTTTAGCTTTAATATTTTACATGTTATTGGAGGAGTATCTTGGATCTATATTTTGTTCCACAGAAAAATCATTTTAACAAATCTGAGTTTTCATAAATTATTTATCATATATATCACGTTTATTATGATCGCCCTTTATATCGCATTTATTAGTATCGTTAATAATAATTCTATGTTGGCAGCAGCACCATTTTTATACTGGCTAATTGATATAATTCCTTGCAGTATCATGGTTAATTCCATAATGAAACAGAAAGGGTACAATTTAGATAATATATTGACCTTACTTCTTATGGTTGGGTTAGTTCAAAGCATAACTGCAATTAGTGCCTTTTTTATACCAAGTATAAAAGAATTTTTTATCAATCAATTCATTCTATATGGTTATGATGAAATTTATTTTACGTTATCAGCATATCGTATTTATGGATTTGCATCTAATTTAACTTTTACAACGCCAATTGTACAAAGTACCTTAACATTAATATCAGTCTATTTGGCTGTTAATCTTAATTACAAATATCTTATATTTACTCCATTTCTCTTTTTCTCAGCAGTTATTAATGCAAGAATATCTTTCATAATTATTTTAGTAGGTGTTCTAGCAATGTTACTTTGTATTAGGCCTATAAAACTAAAAACGATTGTTATGACTACGATTATTGGAAGTATGATAGCAATTATAATCATGATTGATATGAATTATATTAAAGAAAATGCAGTTGAAACCTATCAGTGGATTATTACTGGGATAAACGAAATTAGACAGTTTTTCAAAGGTGATACTTCTAGAGGGTATTTTAATTATGTATCCAACGCACAAAGATACCGTTTACCAGACGGTTTTGGATTATATTTTGGGGTAGGTAATCGTATTATGGGTAGCAATAAATATAATACTTATTCAGATATTGGTTACGTGAACGATATTTGGTTAGGTGGTCTTATTTATTGCATATTCCTATATTCAACATTTACTTCGTTTTTACTTGATTTTTTGCGGTCTAGTAATAGAAAATTACAAATAAATTGGTTTTTGTTTTTATTATTTATGGGTTCATTTATTGTATCAAATATAAAAGGGTTTATTTTTAGTATGAATAATTTTACTTCACTGTTTTTTATTATATATATTTATTTTATATTTCATATTGAGAGGAAGAGGCAGTTAGATGGTGATGAATAAAACTTTGTCCGTCATTATACCAGTATATAATGTAGCAGAATACTTACCTAAATGCATCGAATCTGTACAGAAGCAGACCTATAGCGACTTACAGGTAATTTTAGTGGATGATGGGTCAACTGATGAGTCTGGCGTAATCTGTGATCAATATCAAGTATTAGATAACAGAATATCAGTGATTCATAAAATGAATGGAGGTTTATCTTCTGCAAGAAATGCAGGTCTTAAT
>JAEZUR010000022.1 GCA_023420935.1 Bacillota bacterium
ACACCTTTTCGAGTTCATCTGACCCAATCCGAATTCCAAACGGCGGACCTTCTATTATCTGTGGATCCTTTTCATACTCTAAACATAATAAGTGTCCACCTTCTTTTAAAACTTCATGTATCTTTAAAAGTGCATTGGTAAGAGAACTTACTTCGTGAAGAATGAGGGACGCTATTGCAAAATCGATAGTGGCATTTGGAAGGCTTAAGTCTTCTAGATAATCTTGAAGCAGTACAATATTAGTAAGCCCATTTAACTTAGCCTTTCCTTCAATTACGCTGAGCATTCGTTCATCAGGATCCATGGCATAGACTTTATTAGTGGTGTTCTTGGCCATAGGAATTGTAAAAAAACCTGTTCCAGCTCCTACATCCAGTAAAGTATGATTTGCTTCAATTGGCATTTGACTGATAAGCAATTCAGGGGGGATAAGTGTCTCCCTTTGCTTGCTATCCAAAAAAGCCATTTTACTAATAAATTTTTGATCCAGTTGGTTATGTTGTTGTGTGTGTTTCATAATTTAAAGACCTCCTATTAAATATATTACAGACTCATAATATCTACAATTAAGGTAAAAAATGAGCAGCTATCTAACTGCTTTATAATAACTAGCTCATATCTAAAAAATCTCACAAATGCGTGTTTCTTTCAAGTGATTCACCATTTTATCTTCAGCTTCTTTCATAACCCTTTCAATGTGACAAGCATTTGTTTCATCCATTTCACAAGTGAATAGTGCCCCGCTACCTTCAATTGCTTGAATTACGTCATAAAAGCTTATTTCTTCTTTGGGTTTTCTAAGACTATAGCCACCATTCACCCCAGGTGTAGACTGAATGAGATCTGCTTTCACTAGCTGGGTTAGTATCTTAGACAAGTAGGTTGGTGAGATATTCATGTGATTAGCCAATGGTTGAAGACTTAGATTCTCTTTTCCTTCCTGTTTAACAAAATACGCCATGATATGCAAAGCATAATTGGTTGCCTTTGTGTACTTCAAAGTGATTCCTCCTTAAGGATATTACAGACTGTATTTGTCTATTATTATATCCAGTAGATTTTGTTTTGTCAATAAGAAAATTAAAACCGTGCTATTCTCCGATGATTAATTGGCACTGATCGTTAAAAAAAGTCTTATAACCCAGTTGTACAAAAAGAATAACGGTTAATGCCACACTACCGAGGATTCCTAGCATAATTGCTATCTGATATTCGATCGCAGTCAAAGGAGAAGTTCCAGATAGTATTTGACCTGTCATCATACCTGGTAGAAAGACTATCCCCATACCAACCATGGAATTGATAGTTGGCAGAATTGCAGAATCAAAGGCATTATCAACAATTTGCTTTGCCGCCATTTTAGGTGTTGCGCCAAGCATTAAAGCTCCTTCCACAAGCTGTTTCTGAGTTTGCATGCCTTCCACTAAACGGCTGACACCTAAGGAGATACCGGTCATAGAATTACCTATTAGCATTCCAGCTATAGGAATAAAATATCTTGCATCGTACCAAGGGGTTATATGGACAACGATAAATAGGAAATAAAAGAGGCAGGACGTAGTACCAACAATCATTGAAAAAGCAATGATTTGTTTTAGTTTCAGCGAGAGAGTAATTTTGGCTCTTTTGATTATGGTATAGATGGAAAAGGTCTCCATAGCAATTAGGATTAGTATTGTATAGATAGGAGATGAGGTATTAAATACATATACTAAGACATACCCAGTAAGTATAAGCTGTAATGTCATTCTTACAGAAGATATCAGTATTTCTTTTTCTCTAGGAATCCCTTTTAATTTAACGATAATCATTAATAATAATACAAATAGGTAAGCTGCAACCATTTGCCATATTTGTAGATTAATCACAGAATTCATCTTTAACCTCCGTTACATTTGCTATCTTACCTTGACTTAGTTCAATAATTTGTTCAGAGTAAGTTTGTGCAACTTTCTTTGAATGGGTAACCAAAATCAATGTTTTATTTGTTTCCTTCGTATGAGAGACCAATTTTTCTATGATAATTCGTTCCGTTTCTTCATCAAGAGCGGAGGACGGTTCATCAAGTAGAAAAACTTCAGGATCAAGCAGTATTACTCTTCCTAAAGCAAGGCGTTGTTTTTCGCCACCAGATAATTTTTCACTATCGTCTGTGAGGTCTTTATTTAAATGAACCATTTGTAGTATATTATTAAGTTTGTCGTCTCCAACGAATGGTTTCTCTGCAAATTTAAGACCAATCAAAAGATTCTCCCTTATGGTACCTGGAAAGATTGTCGGATGCTGGGGGAGCATTACAACATTTCTTCTTAATTCCACGGAATTAATGGTATCCAGTAATTGACTATTGTATGAAATCGCTCCACTATCGCAACGAATCAATTTATTTAGAAGTCGCAGTAGCGTAGACTTACCGCTTCCACTTTCTCCTACGATACAGGTAATCTTATTCTTCTCTATATTCAGATAATTAATATCGAGAATATGTTTATACTTTACATTTTCTAGTAAAAACATAATTCGTTCACTCCTTTACTAATCATTGATTTCTTTGAACAGTTCATAAGCTTTCTTTCTAGCTTCCTCCATAACTTTTTCACCTAACTCAGTTATCTTATAATACTTTCTGATCTTCCCATCTACGGTTATTTCTTCTTTTACTAGAAGATTACTAGACTCCATATTGTGGAGAATAGGATATAAGGTTCCAGGACTCATATCATATCCATGTTCTCTTAGTTCCTCTATCATCCAAGCACCGTAGAAAGGTTCTTTTTTTGCATGATGAAGGATATGAATTTGTATAAAACCTAGAAAAAATTTTCTTAAAATTTTGTCTTGCATTTCTATTACCTCACTTAAATAATTATTATCGAAGTACGATATCGATAATTGATAATAATATTATAGCACCAGATTATGTTACATACAACAGAAATTTAATGAGAGTAGATATGGTTATTTTTTCTTGTGTTACTCATACCATCAGTGTAAAATAGGAATAACATGGTGTTTAGAATAATCAAAAATAAAAATAGATGACACATAAGAAGGTGGCCAAATGCATAGGAAAGTACTTACCGCAAGAAATCGTATCATTGTTATGTTTGTTATAATCTTAATCGTATCATTTGGAGTATATGGTACATATGCAACGTACAATGTCTATGATAATATTATGAAAAATAATTATAAGAATATAAATCTTATGATCGATGTAACCATTGAAAATTTGAGCCAAACAAACAGTTTAATATGGAGTACTACATTTGCTTTAGCAGGAAGTGACTCTGTAAAATACTGGATTGAAGATCAAGAGTACTTTTCAAAAGGCAACAAAGACAGTTATCTGAATCGGCAAAAATTAAATAGAGAGATTCAAAATATCTTAACCAACAATAATGTATGGAACTTTGAGATGTTTGATTACGTGACGATCTACATGAATGATAAACTATTAGGTTATACCTATACAAAACCTTTTAGTACGAAGCAAATTATAAATGATACAAAGAATGTATACGAGCGGATTAAAACGGAGAAAGATTATACGTTAACATTACCACCTTCAAAGATGAATAAAACCATATATACGACTTTGAGGATACAGTCAGATTTTACGAGTGAAAATAGTTTATATATTATTGGCGCAACGAAGGAAGATTATTTTGGGAATAAATATCAAGAACTAGCAAGCTACGAAGGAGCAATGGTATATTTAATTGATAAAGAGGGTGTTATCTATTCTTCTAATGTGAATAAACAACTGGGCAGTACTATAGCCAGTGAACTTGTGAATCAGATTGATAATAAAAGTGAAGTGGAATATAACAATGTTAAATACATAGGAATCATGAAAGATATAGACAAAGAGTTTCAATTTGTCTATTTACTTCCTAAATCTAAATTAGTAAAGCAGTCACTATTGGGTATGAAATCATTTATCATCATATCTATATTGTTAGCATCCCTCTTAATCATCATTGCTATCATGGGAACCATGCGTGCTACCTCATTTATTAAGGATTTTTCAAAAGCCATGAGACGTGTGAAGGGAAATGATTATGACACGAAGATGGAGAAATACGATAACCCGGCACTGGATGAGTTGGTAGATACCTTTAATTCCATGACTACAGAAATTAAGACATTAATTCAAACGACGTATGAATCCAAGATATTACTGAACGAAATGGAGATTAAATTTCTACAACATCAGATGAATCCGCATTTTCTATTTAATATTTTGTTGACCATACAAATAAAAGCAAAGATGTCAGGAGATGAAACCATCTACAAGATGATTTCATCCTTATCGTCCTTATTAAGGGCAGGAATTTATGGGGATAAACGCCCACTAATCAATATTGAGGAAGAATTAAAGTATGTAGATTTTTATCTGTGGCTGCAGAAAGTCAGATTTGAAGACCGACTAACCTATCAGATTGATATTAAAGATGATTCCATTTTACAATGTGAGATTCCTAGGTTAATCATTGAGCCGATCGTTGAAAATGCAATTGTCCATGGCGTTGAAAAAATGTCTGAGAAAGCTTCTGTTACGATTACTCTGTTCTATGATGAGGATGACATTCTGATACAAGTGGTTGATAACGGCGTTGGTTTTGATGTATCGGCTGTTGTTAACAACACAAGTCAAGATTTTAATAACGGTGAAATACGACGTGAGAAGATGGGACTTAATAATACAAATCAACGAATTAAATTGATGTATGGATCTAGATATGGATTGCATATTGATAGCAAGAAAAACAATGGAACACGAATTGAGATTCGTATACCAAAAAAGAAATTGGAGATTTCACATGATAAAAGTAATGATTGTTGATGATGAGCGAAATATAAGAGAAGGTATTGTACAACTGATTGATTGGAATCAATTAGGATGTGAGGTAGTAATGGACTGCAGCGATGGTAAAGCCGCCTTACTATATCTACAAGAACATCCAATTGACATTGTAGTAACCGATATTAAAATGCCTCTAGTTGATGGTATCGAACTGAGTAAAAGGATTAAAGAAGAGTTTACAGATACAAAGGTTATCATTTTAACAGCCTATTCAGACTTTGTTTTTGCAAAACAGGCGATTAAATACAATGTTTCAGACTTTATTATAAAAAATGATTTCATCGAGGAATTACCTATCGCTATTGATAAGACAGTTCAATTAATCTTGAAGGAACGGGAAAAAACCAATACAAAAGAGAGTTCTACAGATGATGACACAAATCTTACGCAACTGTTTCATAAATTAATGATATCAAGTAGTGTAAGCGATTCAGATATAAAACAGTACCATTTATCTGACTATCATTACTGCATGTGCGCCTGCGAAATAGAATACTACGATGAAGACAAAGACAAGACTAATTTAACAAAAATGCTTAAGAATATATTAAACATAGCATTAAAAGAGTGTCACTTTGTTGTAGTACCATTATCTGAGACCTATATGATTATAACCATTAGATTTGATAAATACAGTCAAAAGAATCTGAATGATATTATTAAATATTTTAATGACATTATTATTATGGTGGAAGAATTTATGCGAATTGACATTCGGTTTGGTCTCAGTCAACTTATAAAAGATCCTAAGGATATCATACAGGGGTTTGAAGAAGCAAAAGAAGCGTTGTCAAAGATTATCATAAAGGGAAGTGAACTTCATGTCTATAATGTTTTAAAAGACGAGGAAGGTCAAGAATTTACGCTTGACGTAGATCAATATATGGGAAAAATATGCGAATTAACCTTTGATGGTGAAAGTGGTCAAGCAAATAAACAACTAAATAAACTTTATGATAAACTTGTTTCATCGAATTGCAGTTTTGAACAATGTAAAATGTATATGCTTGTTATTTGCAGCTCAATAATTCGTAAAGCAGTTCGGTATCATACTGATCAAGACTTCAATGCCCTGGAAAAAGAAATCTATGAGCAGATACAGAGTGCAAAAACCATGTTTAGTCTGGTGTCAATCGGGAATCATACAATTGATCATTTAAGGGATTCTTGTAAGGATAAAAAAGATTTGAAAAATGAGTTAGTTAAAAAAGCGGATGAATGTATTAGGAATCATTATAAAGAAGAGCTCACTTTACAATTTATCAGTCAAGAATTATTCCTAAATAGTAGTTACTTAAGCCGAGCTTATAAAAAGTGGACAGGCAATACCATAACGGAAGCAATCAATATGTATAGAATATCAAAAGCGAAAGGTTTACTAATTACAACTTCCTTCAAAATATATGAGGTTGCACAGGCAGTTGGCATTCCCGATGCCGCATATTTCACCAATGTGTTTTTAAAATATGTAGGGCAAAGTCCGACTGAATATAGGCAAGAACATACATAGAAAAATATAGTAACATATTAATTGATTAATGAAGTTACAATATGAGTCCAATAAAATGCATCAAAAATGTTAGTACTAAGTTGACCTAGTTCTAATGTTTGGAGGTGCATTTTTAGGTTGATACCTTGTTTGAATTAAGATTAGGTAAAAATATTACAAGAGAAGTAAAAAAAGTCCATGTAAAATAGGAAAATCAATCTGAAAATTCTATTATATAGTCAAGATAATGCAAGTAAAAGAAAAAGCTATCTATTTAAGATAAGAACCATATAACGTATCCTTAAGCAATAACATTGACGAAAGGATTGTATGTTTAGTATGAGCGAAAAGATTGTTGTGAAAGTGGAAGATTTGGAAGTTGGTGTCCGAATTGATCTAACTTGTGGTTGTTTTGTAGAAAGAAAGCTATTTACGGACAGTTATGATAAGCAGATAAACATAGTGGTAATATGCAACGGATTGCTACGTTTTACCGTACTTCTGGAACGGGGGATGGATATTGGAGAAATCTTTTGGGGAAAGGAGAAAATCACATGGGTAAAGGAGGAAGAATCACTTCTTCATCCAGATAGTGTAGACCTTTATGAAGAAGGAGGCTGGGATAAGGGCTTTTATTCGGCAGTGGCTGCTCTTGGACCAGAGGTTTTTGGTACGCCTGATGAAATTAGGACAGTTCATGGAACAGCCTCCTATTCAAAGACAACATTGCAATCCGTTCGTATTTTATGGGATAAGGAACAGATTTGCATTGAGGGTAGAGTTCCAATAAAGGGTTATCAAAGTGAACCAATTTATGAGAAGGATATTAGAATTCTCACAAAAAGAAACACTACATTATTAGTACGAAAGGATTGCATAAGGAATCTCACAGGGGAATGTCAGCCTTTGGATGATGGATATCATATTCAATTGGCGGGTGAATACGTATCAGAGGGAGGGAGTTATGTACTTCCTGTTTCAGTGGATAAAATGCTACTACGTGACTCGGCGCCAATGGAAAAGAATCCATTAGAAATATATGAATTTAATACTGGACTTGACCCAATCAGATGCTATCAGTATGTGCCGGAGGCGGTATGTGGATTGGAAGTATTAGATGAACTAAAGGATTATTGGGATTTGATGAAAACAAATGGGAAATTAACAGCTGAGATGATTGTAAATCAAAAGATGGAGGCTGCTACTTTTGTAATAAGACCGTTGAATGGTTTTCCTAGATCCTTAATTGCTAAGAGAGCCATTAAGGAGCCTATGTATGCATTAGAACCATGTAAGACAAGACCAAATTCACTACGTCAGAAGGCGATTGATGGTGAGCTAACTTACCTACCCCCCCACGGCCAAGCTGATTCATGGATTTTATTAGGGTGTTTGAAGGACACGTCCACCATTTTACTTATGAAGAGACTTATTGAAGCAGCAGTTAGATAGCAAACCAATTTCATTAAACATTCACTTTACACTTAACAATGGGAAAATCAAAACCTTGTATATACAGGTAATAGGTAAACAAATTACAAGAGAAGTAAAAATGCCACAGTAAATAACAAAATGTATAGGGAGAGGAATTGAGGTAGTCAAAATAGTGCAATGAAAAGAAAAAGCTCTCTATTTCTATCCTAGCGTAAATACAGTATATTAAGATTACTCAAGAGATTGAGACATTAAAAACATCAATATATGGGAGGTATTACAAAATGAAATTAAAAAAAGTACTTGCGTTACTTGTATCATTAACTTTAGTTGCGTCCATGACTGCTTGTTCAAAGTCTAACACGCCAACAAACGGTAATGATGCTACCAGTGTGACAGAGGATCCAGCATCTACTGCAGAGGAAGGATCAAATGAAGCAAAAGAACCAGTAGAGATTAGCTATGCAACGTTTATGGTTGGAGCTCATGCATCTGCAGCTGCTGAAAAAGAAGTAATTGATGCATTTAATAAAGAATATGAAGGTAAGATCAAAGTTGTGATTGAAGAATTACCAAGTGATGATGCTTATGTGAATAAGATGAAAACTTTAGCTGCATCCAAATCATTACCAGATGTTGTAATGGGTAAAAATGGGATCAGAGAACTTGCAGTTGCGAATGGGCAAGCAGTTGATTTAATACCATTTCTGACTGCAGATGCTGATTGGAGTAAATATGTTGGAGAAGGTGCCATCAATTACAATAAAGAAGATGATGGAAAACTTTATTCAATCGCCAACCAACAACAATTAATCGGCTATTTTTATAACAAAGATATGTTCGAAAAAGCTGGAATTGCACCTGCAAAGACTTGGGATGAATTTATGTCAAACAATGAAAAGTTGAAAGCAGCAGGATTCACACCATTGGCATTAATGACAGGAGAAAATGCTTGGACAACTAACTTATGGTTAGCTGCAATGATCGGAACAGATGGAGAAGAAGGTAATCAATTTATGAATACTGCTTATCCAGAAACATATAACAATCCATCCTTGATTAATGGTCTTACCATGCTTCAAAAATGTTTACAAGACTATACAACACCAGATGCCATTGGAGCAATCTATGCTAATGCTGCCAATAACTTTTTACAAGAAAATGCAGCTATTATTGCCAATGGACCTTGGATGTGCCCAGATTTCTCTGATGTTTCTAAAGCAAAAGAAGGTCTTCAAGACAGAGTAGGAGTTGCATTGTATCCTAACAACGGAATTATTTCACAGTATGAAGTTGGTTATGTATTATGTACAAATGGTAAATCACAAGAAGAACAAGATGCAGCATTAGAATTCTTAAAGTTCAAAACAAATGCATATGCACAAGAAGTATTTTTGGAAAAAGCAGGAGCGCTTCCATTAACAACAAATGTTGCTATTTCTGATGAATATAAAACAGCAAATCCAATCGTAGCTGATTTAATTAAATTAAGTGGCGAAGCAGAATATTCTTTTGGAAATATCGATAACAATGCGTATTCCAGTGTTATCACAGAATTCTCAACAAGATATCCTGAATTAGCTTTTAAAGATATTACTGCAGAAGAAATGGCAGATGATCTTACAAAGGCAGCAGAACAAAGTAAATAATTTAAATTTCTATTTATTATAATGCTTCATCTTGCTGGTCAGTAGGATGAAGCATTAATAAAAAGATTAGAAGGAGACGATTATGTCTAAAAATAGAAAATGGATACTCATATTTTTGACACCTGGTGTATTGCTTTTTGCATTTATTTTTCTTAGTTCAGTCATTGTATTGTTTGGGTCTTCATTTACCACATGGTCCATTGGTTCAGACATATCCTTTGTAGGACTTCGTAACTATATCTATTTATTTACACAAGATGAGGGCTTTCTAAAAAGCATGTTTCATACGATTATTTGGATTGTGTTGCAATCTACCATACATGTAGCAATCGGCACTGCAATTGCACTTATACTTGCGAAAAAACGATGGTATTCCAACGCGGTAAGAACAATCTTTTTCATACCAAATATTATTTCAAGCGCCGCTCTGGGTATGCTATTTCTCTGTATTATGAATCCTCAATTCGGTATGGTTAATAATCTGATTTCGAAAATTACAGGAGAAGCTTTTCATCAAAACTGGTTTATGGATCCTAAAACTGCCTTTTTGGCTGTAACAATGACATGGTTACCTTATGCAGGTTTAGTAACAATACTTGTCATTGCAGAAATGTCCTCCATATCAGATGAGATTTACGAAGCAGCTAAGATTGATGGTGCCTCATCCTTTCAAACAAATTTATATATTGTATTACCTTTAATGAAAAATATAATTGGTACGGCAACTGTTTTAGCAGGCACCAGTATGTTACAAAAACTTGATATCATCATGATGACAACAAGTGGTGGACCTGGGGATAGAACCATGAATTTACCTATGTATCTCTATCAAACTGTATTCACAAATAATGACTACGCTTTAGCTAATACACAGGGTGTTTTACTAAGTATGCTAGGCGTCATAACACTTTTATCAATCCGTTTAATTTATAAGATGGATAAAGAAGATTAGGGAGAAAATTGACTATGATAAAAATTACGAAAAAAATTCTTATAGGTCTACTTTTATCAGTAGTTGTCTTGATTTCCATTACCCCATTTATTTGGGTCTTAGTTTCTTCCTTAAAAGGAAATAATGAAATCATGTCTTCTGTATCTGGTTTCCCAAGTGGACTTCAATTTAAAAACTATGTAACTGCATTTCACCTGGCTCCATTGGTTATATTTTATAAGAACAGTGTTATAGTAGCGTCTATTTCTACGATTCTAAATTTAGCTATCTTTTCCATGGCGGCTTATGTAGTTGTTCGATGTAAATTTAGATTAAAAAAGACCATTGTTCTTGCTTTTTCCTTGGGACTTATTATTCCGGGAGCAGCATTGATTCAGCCGCTTTATAATACGTTAACAACGACGCATTTATATAACACCTTAACTGGATTGATTATTGTGTATACTGCATTAGGTATGCCAACAACGTTTTATATTATGATGAGTTATATAAAGACTATTCCATATACCCTAGAGGAAGCAGCTTATATTGATGGAGCTGGATTTTTCAGGACATTCGTTCAGATCGTACTTCCGATTACACGACCTGCTTTTGCTACAGCAGGAGTACTTCAATTTTTACTTGGCTGGAATGAATTTCAATTTGCTTTAACATTAACAGGTGACAAGATGAAGCGAACTCTTCCAATCGCATTATTTTATTTTAAAAGTGCATTTGCTAGTGATTACGGTGCTATGTTTGCAGCTACCATTGTCGTTATTATTCCTAGTATTATCATTTTTATCCTGTTACAAAAACAGATTATATCAGGTCTTGCAGCTGGATCGGTGAAGGGATAGGTACATAGTATGGTTTTTAAATCAAAGTTAAAAGCCCAGAAGAAAGTAAAGAGTAATGAAAAGTTGTTACATATTAGAATGTCTCTGAAGTTAAAATTGATTTTCTCCCACACAATGATTGGAATGATACCAGTCATTCTGATTGTTATCATTTTAACTTCTCTGGCTGGTGACTCTTTAATTAAGAAAGTTAATAATTCCAATATAGCCTATGCAACGAAGGTTGTTAAGATTTTAAATGGTAATATATCTGATATCGACAATGTTTCTAAAGTACTGATGGCGGATGCCAAATTAAATGGAACGGTAAGTAAGAAACCAACCGATTATGATTCACAATACGAAATGGTGCAAGATCGATTGACGAATTTTGATGGGAAAGTTAATTCTTTGCTATATTCCAACAATTTCATTAAAAGTATCGTGGTAGTGAAAGAGAAAGAGGTCCTTGGAACTACATTTGTTGATGAAAAAAATTATGAAACATTTTATGAAAGTGAGATTTATCAAACGGTTATGGATGCAAAATCGGATCCAGTTTGGTTTTACAATTTATATGATACAGACGATCTCTTTTTTATGAGAAACTTAAATAACCTTAATTCAGGTAAGTCCATAGGAGTTCTAATTATTCAAGTTAAGAAAGAATTGTTTCTATCGGAACTCAGTAGGGATCTTGGTAAAGCTGCAACTTTATCTATTATAGATTCCCAAGGCAATGTAGTAGTTGCATCAAAAAATCAAAGTGAATTAGGTAAAGTAAAATATCTAAACCAGATAAATATCGAAATAGATAAAAGTAAAAAGAATAGTAAGGAACCGATTGGAACCTTCACAACACAAAAGGGCTTGGAGGTTAAAAACTCTATTATATATGGCGGATGTTCTAATGATTGGATCTATCTTATGCAAATGCCAGTAAGTGAATTTCTGAAAGATATTAATAAAATCAAATCAATCGCAATCCTATTGACTGCACTTGCTATCACAGGAGCAATCATGTTGGGTGTTATGATGGCATTTTCCATCTCAAAACCAATTGATCATATTCGTAAAAAAATGAAATATGTAGAACAAGGAGACTTAACAATTCAATCAAATGTTATGGGCAAACATGAGATTGGACAACTCTCCTTAAGTTTTAATTCCATGATAGCTAATATGAAGAATCTAATTCGTCAGGTGGAAGCAGTGGCAGACCGAGTATCCTCCAATTCTGTTACACTTAATCAAATTGCTGGTAATTCAGCAGTTGCTTCGAAACAAGTGATGGAAGCGGTTGAATCGGTTACAATTGGAGCCAATGAACAAGCACGGGACGTGGAAAATACGGCAGGTATTATTCATGAACTGGTTGATGAGTTTAATAAAACAGAAGAACATTTTTCCTCTGTTACGAAGGCAACCAATCAAACATTAGATGCTAGTCAAAAGGCCAAATTAACACTGGAAACTTTGAATTTAACAACGATAGGCACAATCAATCTATCACAGAACATACAGCAGAGTGTTAAGAATCTCTTAACTGGTTTTACGGACATAACCAATATTATCGACATGATAGACGAGATTAGTGATCAGACGAATCTATTAGCCTTAAATGCAGCCATAGAAGCAGCTAGAGCAGGGGAATCGGGTAAGGGCTTTACTGTTGTGGCTGACGAGGTAAGAAAACTTGCTTATCAATCAAGTCAGGCAGTTAAGAAAATAACAAACATTATTGAGAGTATAAACAAGGAAGCCTCCATAATGGAGACTATGATTGAAAAAGGATCTAGTATCAATGCGAATCAAGAGATTGCCGTAAGAGATACAGAGGTTATTTTTAATGAAATTGTGGGTAATATGGATACCATCATAAAAGAGATAAAATTAGCTTACAAATCATTAGAAGGGTTGGATGTAATTCAACGAAAAGCAACAGATTCCATATCTAATATAGCATCGATTGCAGAAGAATCTGCCGCAGCAATGGAAGAGGTATTGGCAAGTGGTGAGGAACAATTGTTAGAATCTGAGCAGTTGGTTGATTTGTCGTTAGAATTGAACCGTGTCATAGAAACAATGAAAGGGCAGATTAATTTGTTTAAGATTTAGTTGAAGTAATGTGAATAAGAAGGAGTTGGATCGGTTGAATAATAAAATAATGACCCAAGAGATAGATGATCTATGGTGTATCATAGAAGAAAATTATAGTGCAGATACCAACAAGCACTTTGAAGGTTTATTTACCCAAGGGAATGGTTATATGCATGCTAGAGGTAGCTTTGAAGAAGGATTGGAGAGCGCTGCACAGGATGAAGAGTATCTGAGAATGCCAGCTAATGTCACGTTGGAAAAACCGAGACATCCAAAAACGAAATGGGGAACCTTCATACCAGGTATTGTAGGGACTCATCCACTTTTAAAAATGGAAATAATTAATCTTCCATATTTTCTAGAGATGAATCTAGAAGTAATGGGTGAAAAACTAGATATGGAGCAGAGTGCTATCAAGGAATATAAGCGGTGGCTGGATCTTAGAGATGGATGTCTTCACAGATATTTTATCTGGGAAACAAAAGCAGGACTTCAGTTGGAACTTGAATATTTACGTTTTATCAGTATGGCAGATAAACATCTTAGCATACAACAGATTCATATCAAGGCTTTATCAGGGGAAGGAAATCTGACTCTGGAATGTGGAATTAACTCGGGTGTCAGAACCAATGGATATAATCATTATAAAAATGTATGTATGGAAGCCAGCGATACTCCTTATATCTGTGCAAAGACATATACGGACGGTGGTAACAGTGTTCTTATGATGTCTAGCATAGACACCTCGGAAAAAATGATTACCAATAAGAAGAGCGACTCCCAAAAGGTGATGTTTCATGGGGGTAAGTCAATGACAGCTGGAGATTCACTTACCATTGTAAAGGTGACTTCAGTTGTCACTGATCGAGATAGTGAGGAAGGATGTCTTGAAGATAGAGGTGAGAAATATATAGCCCGTGTTTGGGAACTAGGATATCAAACAATTTATGAAAGACATCTACAGGTGTGGAACCAAAAGTGGAGTACTTCTGATATAAAAATATCGGGCGATGATCAGGTGCAGATTGCAATGAGAGCCTCCATCTATCACCTAATACGTTCTAATTGTGAAGAAGATTCACGAGTTGCAATCTGTGCAAAGGGATATGCAGGAGAGGCGTATTTTGGGAGGTATTTCTGGGATACAGAGATCAATATGCTACCATTTTTCATACATACCAATCCAGAAGCTGCCAGAAACCTGATCATGTTTCGTTATAATACGTTGGAGGGTGCTAAGAAAAATGCAAGGGCATATGGCTATGAAGGTGCCCGCTACCCATGGGAATCTTCCATAACAGGGGATGAACAGTGTCCATGTTGGCAGTATGGTGATCATGAAGTACATATCACAGCTGACATCATATACGCCATGATGCATTATGTAAATGCTACAAAAGATTATGATTTTATTTATAATTATGGTATTGATATGATGGTTGAAACAGCAAGATACTGGGTACAAAGAGTTGATTGGAATCAGGAAGGCTATTATGAATTACTAGGGGTTATGGGTCCTGATGAATATCTTCCTATGACTAGAAATAATGCATATACCAACCGAATGGTGCAATTCAGTCTTATTAAAACCATAGAATACCTGGAACTTTTCCAGAAACAAAACGAATCAGAGTATCTTAAGATGATAGAACGTCTTAATCTAAATATGGAAGAGATAGAAAGGTTCAAAGAGGTAAAAGAAAAGTTAAGGATCTCTTATGATGAAAGTACAGATATAATTTCCCAATCAGATGATTTCATGAATTATGCTGATTTGGATTTTGATTCTATCTGGAAGGACAGAACTAGACCGTTTGGGGATTTCATCTCTCAGGAGAAGAATTACAGATCGAAAGCATTAAAACAAGCTGATGTTTTAGAGATGATGTTACTTTACCCTAAGGATTTTACTGCACAACAATTATGCCGTAATTATGACTATTATGAACCGATTACTACTCATGATTCATCTCTTTCAGCGGCAGTTCACGGCATATTGGCAGCATGGATGGGAAGGATGGAGGAAGCGGAGAAGTTTCTTCAAAAAGTCGTTGATATAGATATGTCCTTAGAGAAAAAAGGAGCAGCAGAAGGCATTCATATTGCTAACTGTGGTGGTTTGTGGCAAATGGTGGTATACGGATTTGCAGGTCTAAAAAGCGCCATGTGGGAAAGTGAAATTAAATTGGATCCACATTTGCCTAAAAATTGGGAAAAGGTTGAAATTCCAATGAAGTGGCAAGGTAGACAGTATAAGGTGACTGTTACCCAGGATAACTACGAAATTTGTGGAATGTATGGAGAAAAATAAATGACGATTAATCGAGAGTTTAAAGGAGCAATTTTTGATTTAGATGGTGTTTTGGTTGATACTGCAAAGTATCACTATGAAGCATGGAAAATGCTTGCCGAACAGCTTGGATTTGATTTTACAATGGATGATAATGAACGCTTAAAAGGTGTTAGTAGAATGCAATCTTTAGAAATACTATTAGAGATTGGAGGTATTACCATAACGGATGAAAAGAAAATGGAATTAGCTGAACAGAAGAATGCCTGCTATGTTCGCCTCATTAAGGAAATTGATGAGAGTGAATTACTGATGGGTGCGAAGGAGTATCTTTGTTTTCTAAAAGGAAAAGGTATCAAGATTGCATTAGGTTCTGCCAGTAAAAATGCCATGACGATACTAAATAACTTAGGTATCGTTCCGTTATTTGATGCCATAATTGACGGGAATAAAGTGAACCGTACCAAGCCAGACCCTGAAGTTTTTACAAAGGCAGTAGATGAATTAAGACTTACTCCTAGTGACTGTATCGTATTCGAAGATGCCGTTGCCGGTATCGAAGCAGCAAAGAATGCTGGGATCTCCACGGTTGGTATTGGTGATCGGATGATACTGAAGGATGCAGATTTTGTTGTAAAAGGGTTATATGAATTGATCTGATAAGTAGCATATAAAGTACCTTTTGTTAGGAATTATTCCTGCAAAAGGTACTTTTTTGTATAGTATAGACTATGATTATCTGCTTGTATATTTACCAGGGCATAGTACAGTTATAGATTAATATGGTGTTTTAGAATGGACATGGTAGAAATTAAATACTTGATAAGGTATAATAAACATACATAAAAGAGAAAGTTAAAACGATCTTGGTTGGAAGAGAACAGAAGTGATTTATATTATGTAGTTATACAATAAATTTAGAATAAATAAAAAATAAAAAAAGGATAAGGATAAATTATGATTGATGAAATACTGCAATATAATAAAGATTTTGTTGAAAATAAAGGGTATGAACAATATATTACAAGCAAATATCCAAATAAAAAAATTGCTATCGTTACTTGTATGGATACCAGGTTAACAGAATTGTTACCCGTAGCACTAGGCTTAAAAAATGGTGATGCAAAAATTATAAAGAATGCAGGTGGAATTATTTCACACCCATTTGGTAGTGTAATGAGAAGCTTGCTAATAGGAATTTATGAATTAGATGTTCAAGAAATTCTGGTAATTGGTCATACGGATTGTGGGGCAATGTATACAGATAGTAAGAAAATGATAGAAAAAATGAATGCCCATGGAATTTCGCAACAAAACATAGACATGATAAAGTATTATGGTATTGATTTTGATTCATGGTTGGCCGGTTTTATGGAATTGGATACTTCTGTTAAAAAATCGGTTGAGCTAATACGTAAACATCCTTTAATTCCAGAGGAGATAAAGGTGTATGGGTTGGTAATAGATTCTGTGACTGGTGAGTTGAAAAAAGTGACTTAGCTGGAAACATTACATTAATGCTCTTGCATGCACTTTGGGCAACCATAGTAGTAGTTAAGAATGATGAAAAAGCTAAAACTAACTTTCATAGATTAAGTATTATAGTTTGGATTATATGGTTGGTGCCATTTATATCAGGTGCTATCTTTGGTATGGCAAAATAAATAAACAAATTGTTACTCTTTTAGAAATAAATATTCTTGACAGTTGATATACCTAATAGTAATATTACTATTAGGTATATTTATTATGTAAAGGAGATATAAATGGAACATATAATACTAAGTTTATTATTAATAAAAAGTATGACGATCTACGAAATGAAAATGTTCATACAACAAAGTTTGAGTACCGTTTGCAGTGATAGTTTGGGGAGTATACAATCAGCAATTAAAAAGTTAAAGAGTAAAAACTGTGTTGTTTATAGAGAATATACGGAAAATAGTCTCATAAAAAAAGAGTACAGCATAACAGAAGCAGGATTAGAGCAATTTAGAGCATGGATTCAGATTCCAATGAATCTTCAAAAGATTAAAAATATGGAAGAGGGGAAGTTCTTTTTCTTAGGAATGGTACCGAAAGAAGTTCGTCTTCAGTCATTGAAAGGCTACATTGACAGTCTGATGATGGAGCAAGAGAAGTTATTACAAATTCAAGAGTTTGTAGAAAACAATAAGGATACAGCGATTCAATCTAATGTGGATCGCATTTTAGATGATGAACAATTAACGAAACACTTATTGGATGTTTCAGGTCAAACAACATTGGAGCCAGCGGTAATGAATATTTATAAATATCAAATATATAATTTAGAGTATGGTTTAAAAAGAATTCAGGATGATATCACTTTTTATAGGAATATTATAGAGCAGGAAATGAATGAGAAAGAATAGTTACTTACTCCATTGTCTTATCTAATTTGAGATGTTGTGAGTTAAGAGGGGGGATGGAAATTAACATGAAACTAGAAGAAAAAGTGTTGTTTTCGGAAAAACTAGATGCATTATTTCAAAAATCTATTAAGTCACCTATGATACATGAATGTTCCATGCATGTAGAGGATGGAAGTGGTGATTTTATGTGGTGCAAAGGACATGGGGGTAGAACAATTGATTCTATTATGAACTTGGCTAGTGTTACAAAATTATTTACAACGACCTGTATCATCAATCTGATACAGCAGGGAAAGCTCTCGCTGGATAATAAGTTAAGCCGCTATTTTGATTCAAATATGTTAGATGGATTACATATCTATCATGGAACGGATTATTCGTATGAATTAACGGTTGGTAACTTGTTATTTCAAAATAGTGGTTTTCCTGATGTATTTGCCATGGGTAGAAATAATTTAAATAAGAGAATGATAAAAGAGGATTTGATACTTTCGTTAGATGATTATATTACAATAGCAAAAGAGTACAAAAAGAAATTTGTACCTGGGACTCCTGGAAAAGCACATTATTCTGATTTGAATTTTGAGATGCTAGGAAAAATTATAGAGCAGTTAGAAGATACAAGCCTTCATGAAGCGTTTCGTAACTATGTATTTAAACCGCTTGATTTACAACATACTTATCTATTAGAAAAAGAAAGTGACCTTTGTGCCAACATGTACCATAAACATGAGCCGCTCTATCGTCCTAATTTATGGAGAAGTATTCCTGCTTGTGGTGGGGCTATGAGTACTTCTAGAGAAGTGATGGCTTTTTTAAAGGCATTTTTCAATGGTCAATTATTCGATAAAAGTAGTTTTGTGCAGCTGAGGAAATTTGCAATGATTCAATACTGTCCTCCACTAGGCCAATATGGAGGAGGATTTGTTAGATTGAATATATCAGGAATATCTAGCTTGTATCGATGTAAAGGAGAACTGATTGGTCATATGGGAGGAACAGGGACATATGCTTATTATTATCCAGAGAAAGATCTTTATTTTGTTGGAGATGTCAACCAGTTTGCTAGGCAGGGCGAAATCTTTATTTTACCGTTCAAACTGGCAAAACTTGCTCATCAATGTATTGACTAATTGAGAATGGAGGATGATAAAATGAATCGTTACGAAATTAAAGTCTATAATCAATTGAATAGTATACAAAAGGAAGAAACGATAGATGTTTTTCTAGAAGGATTTGGTCATATGATGAAATTTTCGAAAGATAATAACGAATTGAAAAGCTTGTTCGCTACTGCTTTTCATCCTTCTTACATTTATGCTTGTCTCGAGAATGATAAAGTCCTTGGAATACTTGGAATTGCATTAAATAATATACGACCAATAAAGTTAGATTATGGAAAATGTGTAAGTATTTATGGAAAACTCAAAGGTTCTATTATATGTAAGCAAATGAATTCCATATTTCAAAGTCAGGTAGTAAAAAAGGAAACTGATATTTATATTGATGTATTGGCTACAACGAAGAAAGCTAGAGGGAGAGGCGTTGCAACCAGACTACTTGAATATGCATTTTTTTCATTACCAAACTATAAAGAATGCTATATAGAAGTGTTATCTAAAAATATGAATGCAAAAAGACTATACGAAAAGAGTGGATTCATTGAATGTAAGAATATGCCTTTTTCATTTACTACTTTAATGGGTCTGGGGTATCCAATCAAGTTGAAACGGGATTTAATTTAGAATTTATTAAAATACAAAATAGTGTGTTTGAAATATTGACCGACCACAATATGTTGTGCTATAATATTTTGTACTACAAGGTGAATAATAGGTTGTAACCTTTAGTATAATGATAATTGTATAATATATTTAGAATGCCAAGGAGGAAATCCGTGTACAAGGAGTTTTTTAATATGATAAAGAAAAATAATCCCAATGAAACAATTGTTATTGATGCTGTGGTAGGTGCTGGAAAGACAGTTTATATGGAGATGCTATCTGAGGAAATGAAGATACCTTGTTTTCAAGAACCAGTACAGGATAATCCTATACTAGATAAGTTCTATCATGACAGAAAGAGATACTCCTTTCCGCTACAAATATTTTTCCTTAATCGCAGATTTCAGATGTTAAAGCAAGCATCTGCTTTAGGGAAACCTACATTGATGGATCGTAGTATTTATGGAGATATGATTTTTGCCAAATTACTTTATGAAGAAGGTAACATGGATAAGGATGAATATTTACTGTATAGAGATCTTCTGACTAATATGTTAGATCATGTAGACGCGCCAAAACTCATGATTTATCTTAAAATTGATACGGATTCAGCTATTGAGCGTATTAGGAAAAGAGGACGAGACTACGAGCAAATCGTGGAAAGAGCGTACTGGGAGAATCTGAATAGAGAATATGAAAGTTACTTTCAAGAATATAACTTATCACCACTTTTAGTGATAGATGCAGCCAAGTATGATATTATGGAAAACCCTAATGATAAAAAAGAGGTAATAAAAATAATTAAGCAGAAAATTGTTGAGATCAGTAAAGGGGGCAACTAGTGATGGGTTGCCCCCCTTACTATTACTATTTCATAAAATTTTACTAATCAATTCGAAAGTTATATAATGAAAAGCAGGAGGTAAAGATTATGAAAAGAGACGTGAAATTTTATTTAAAGTTATTTTCTTCCACATTTTATCTGAGCGCATTCACATTTGGTGGAGGTTATGTAATAATCCCGCTGATGAGAAGAAAATTTGTTAATGAATATCAATGGATTGAAGAAAATGAAATGCTAGATTTAACAGCAATTGCACAATCAACACCTGGAGCTATTGCAGTGAATGCAGCAATCTTAGTAGGATATCGATTGGCTGGTTTTCTAGGGAGCTTGATTACAATAATAGCAACTATATTACCGCCATTAATTATATTATCGTTCGTTTCCATTGCATATACAGCCTTCATTCATAATTTATTGATAAAATATATTCTTAGAGGAATGCAGGCAGGTGTTGCAGCTATCATTATTGATGTAGTAATAAACATGGTAATGGGACTGGTGAAAGAAAGAAAAATAATTCCAATTCTTATCATGATCGGGGCATTTATTGCAGTCTCTATATTTAAAATAAACGTTATAATCATAATTCTGATTAGCGGTCTCATTGGAATTATAACTTTATGGTATTCAAACTATGTAAAAAAGTGTGGTGAAACAAAATGATATATTTAAAGCTTTTTTGGAGTTTTTTTCAAGTTGGTTTGTTTAGTTTTGGCGGAGGCTACGCGGCAATGCCTTTAATTCAACATCAAGTAGTGGAGCGGAATGATTGGTTGACTATGAGCGAGTTTGCAGATGTCATAACCATTTCTCAAATGACACCAGGTCCAATCGGTATTAATTCGGCTACCTTTATAGGAACACGTGTAGCAGGTTTAACAGGTGCGATTGTGGCAACGTTAGGATGCGTTTTTCCCTCCTGTATTATCATACTTTTTTTAGCATATTTATATTATAGATATAGGGGATTATCAGTTGTTCAGGGAATATTAAATGGGCTGAGACCAGCAGTGATAGCAATGATTGCATCAGCAGGTTTCACTTTGTTAACATTATCGTTTTGGAGCGGAAAAGGGATTTCGGGTAATATAAATAATATGGATTCTGTATCAATCTTTATATTTATACTTGCAATTGTAGTTCTTAGAAGATGGAAAGTGAATCCAATTTTTGTAATCGCTGGATCTGGAGCATTGGGTTTATGTTTGTATTATATAGTATAAGGAACGATGATAAATAAATATCTACGTTCGGAAACACAATATACTTATAAAACCTAAAGGAGATATTGTGATATGAATGAGAAAGATATGTATACAACGGAAGAGATTCAGGGGCAGACGCAACCAATTCCAGGAAAAGAAAGCTGTATGAATCCGGAACCTATCTATGATAATCCTGATTATAAAGGAGCTGGCAGACTAAAGGGAAAAACGGCTATCATAACAGGTGGAGATAGCGGAATTGGAAGAGCAATCTCAGTTGCTTACGCGAAAGAAGGTTGTAATGTGGTCATTGTCTATAATACGGCGGATGATGACGCAAATACAACGAAACAAGTGGTAGAAGGTTATCAAAGCAAAGCGTTATTAATAAAAGGTGATATTGGAGATAGCAATTTTTGTAAGCAAATCGTTGAACAGACATTGCAAGAATTTAAGTCATTAGAAATTGTCGTTAATAATGCTGCGGAACAACATCAGCAAAAGAGGTTAGAAGATATTACAGATGAGCAGTTGCAAAGGACATTTCAGACCAATATCTTCGGAATGTTTTATTTAACCAGGGAATCACTTCCTCACATGAAAGAAGATAGTGTTATCATAAATACTAGTTCGATCACTGCATTTAAAGGAAATCCAGACTTAATAGACTATTCTTCCACAAAAGGAGCAATCACTGCCTTTACAAGAGCGTTATCGACCAATCTAGCAGATCGAAAGATTCGAGTGAATCAAGTAGCTCCTGGACCTATATGGACTCCTTTAATTGTTTCAACTCTAGATCAAACTACCGTAGGTACATTTGGAAAGAATACACCACTAAAACGAGCAGGACAGCCTGTAGAAGTTGCGGAAGCCTATGTATTTCTGGCTTCAGATGCATCTACTTATATAACTGGTCAGACCATCCATATTAATGGTGGTACGATAGTAAATGGATAATTATCGCCTAACAAATTGTTTCTGAAAGAACTTTCTTGCTAGAGAATGTAACAAAAAACTATTAAATTTGATAAATTTGTATTATAATATCGTTATTGTACAAGTAATTAACAAGTGCAGGATTTGAATGGAGGAATACAATATGGCAATGAAAGATATGGAAAGAATGAAACAAATATTAGAGGAGAAGAAAGCAAAAGGCAGTTTTTTGCAAAATGAAAAAAAGATTGGATCCGGTAAAGTTGAAAAGAAGAATAAGAATATAGGTCTTGAATTTACAAGAACGAAAAAAATCTCACAGTAGTTGTGAGATAGCGTATGATTATATATTTTACTAAAAGGACACTTAATATATTGTGTTAGGTGTCCTTTTTTGTGCAATTTGATTCTTTTCTTCCATGTTTCAATGAAAAATATGTTTGCAACCTTTTTATCTCCGTTATATAATGGTATAATGTGTTACCATAAATATGGAATTATAGTAACGAATAACATAGACAAACGGAGAGGAGGACACTTTATGGCATATCATGATTTGCAAAGTTTCTTGAAGGAATTGGAAGCATGTAACGAGTTGAAAAAAATAGATATACCGGTATCTACGGAACTAGAAATGACAGAGATAGCGGATCGAGTAAGCAAAGATAAAGGGCCAGCTCTTTTATTTCAGAATGCAAAAGGGTTTGATTACCCTGTGGTAATGAATGCAATGGGTAGCGAAAAGCGTATGAGTATGGCTCTTGGTGTAAACAGCTTGGATGATATTGGATCTGAGATTGCTAATTACCTTAATTTTGAGAATTACCTTTCTATAGGTGGTTTGATTAAAAGCATACCTCGCCTACTGAGAATGATTTATGTGTTTCCTCGCCGGAGTTGGCGTAGGGGAGCCTGTCAGCAGGTGATTGAACGAGAACCAGATTTATCTTCTCTACCCGTACTGAAATGCTGGCCGCAGGATGCAGGCCGTTTTTTTACGCTTCCGCTTGTTTTTACCAAAGAGGCAAACAGTCGACGCCAGAATATTGGCATGTATCGAATGCAGATACTTGATAAGACAAGTACAGCCATGCATTGGCATAAACATAAGGATGGTTCAGAAATATTTCAGACGTATGCTAAGTCTGGTCAAAAGATGCCAGTTGCTGTTGCTCTAGGGTGTGATCCAGCTATTACTTATGCAGCAACCAGCCCTCTACCTAAAATGTTGGACGAGATCATGTTTGCAGGCTGGCTTAGAAAAGCTCGTGTGAAAATGGTAAAGTGCATTACAAATAATATCTATGTTCCGGCAGATGCAGAATTTGTGCTAGAGGGTTATGTTGACCCAAAGGAGGAGTTGGTCTGGGAAGGTCCCTTTGGTGACCATACTGGTTATTATTCCTTGGCGGATTATTATCCGCGGTTTCATGTAACATGTATTACACATAAAAAAGAACCGGTTTATCCGGCTACTGTAGTAGGGAAGCCACCTATGGAAGATTGTTATATGGCAAAAGCAACGGAACGAATCTTTCTGCCGTTTCTTCGTATGCAAATTCCTGAATTAATGGATTTGAATCTTCCTCTTGAGGGCGTGTTCCATAACTGTGCCATTGTTTCCATTCGAAATCGTTACCCTGGAGCAGCTCGTAAGGTGATGAATGCGATATGGGGTATGGGGCAGATGATGTATACAAAAATGATTCTTGTATTAGATGAGTCATTTGATGTACAGAATCTTTCCATGGTGCGAGATATGGTTCTAAAAAATGTACGAGGAAGAGAAAGTCTTTTCCTATGCAGTGGACCATTGGATGCGCTGGATCATTCCTCAGGAGAGGCTTTATACGGCTGTCGCCTTGGCATAGATGCCACGGAAAGTGATGTACCTGCGGAGGACGGAGTTGTAGATACATTTACCATTATTCCTATTGAAAAAGAGTATAATTTCCAAGGAAGAAAGACGCTGGAAGATTATCTACCAGCGCATCCTGAGAAATTTGTAATCTGTGTGGATAGTCATGTTGAACCAAATGATTTATCTACAGTGATGTGGAAGGTATTCAATAATATTGATGCTGCAAGAGATCTGGTTATCATTGGGCAAAAAATAGGTATTGACGCCACGAGAAAATTTCAAGGAGAGGGACTATCTCGCGATTGGCCTGACGATATTGTTATGACAGAAGAGATAAAGCGTGCTGTCAGAGAAAGGTGGAGCGAATATGGACTGGAAGAAAATAATTAATAAGGTCATAAATAAAATAAAAGATTATGGAAAGCTAGTAATGTTTTCTCATACTATTTTTTCACTAAGCTTTGCTCTTGTTTCCATGGTTCTTGCTGCAAGAGGGCTACCTGATATTTCTATTCTGATATGGATTATGGTTTGTTTTATGGGAGCACGTACTGGTGCGAATGCTATTAATCGTGTAATCGATGCAAAGATTGATGCCAAGAATCCACGTACTGCCAGTCGCCAGATTCCAAATGGAGAAATGAAAGAGGGAGAGGTGCTTATATTTACGGGAATATGTTTCCTGATTATGCTATTTGGCGCATATAAGCTGAATTGGATCTGTTTGGCACTTTCGCCAGTAGCATTATTCTTGTTGATAATTTACTCCTACTGTAAGCGCTTCACCTTTTTATGCCATCTTGTATTAGGTGTTACCCGTGCTTGTGCGCCTGTTGGTGCATGGCTTGCAGTTACCGGAAGATTTGAATTTCTTCCATTGGTTATGGGAGCAGCTAATACCTTATGGGTTGCCGGGTTTGACATTATATATGGATGCCAGGACTACGACTTCGATAGAAAGAATGGTTTGCATTCTATTCCAGTTAAATTCGGTGTGGAAGGTGCGCTACGGATTGCGTGTCTTTTCCATGTAGCAACCCTGTTTTGTCTCATTCTAATTGGAATTTTAGTACCACAATTTGGGGTGATTTATTATCTTGGAGTTGGTATGATTGCTGCTATGTTTGTAGCAGAATACCGCCTTGTATCACCAACAAATCTAACCAATGTTAATATAGCGTCTTATAGTGTGAACCAGCTTGTCAGTCTAACATTATTAGGGTTTGGGTTACTTGATGTTTTTATCTAAAGGAATACATAGATGAATGCCAGATTCTCAAATTCCTAATTGATAGGAGAAAGGAATGATCATAAAATGAAGAAATTGATACTTGGATTGACCGGAGCCAGCGGGAGTGTCTATTTTCTACGTCTTGCCGAACGGTTGTCGCAACAAGATATTGAAGTGCATCTAATTGCGTCACAGATAGGTGATGAGGTATTGTTATATGAAACTGGCACCACACTACTAGAGCAGGTATTATTATGGAGTGAAAACAAAGCTAAGATAGTACTGGAAGACAATTCCAATCTGTTTTCTGCAACCGCCAGTGGTTCCAGTCAGTTTGATGCCATGGTTATTATTCCGTGCTCCATGTCCACCCTGGCTAAGGTTGCGCATGGGATTACCGACACGTTATTAACTCGTGCTGCTGATGTTATGATAAAAGAAAGAAAAAGATTGGTGTTGGTACCGAGGGAAACACCTTTTTCTACGATCCATTTGAAGAATATGACGGAGCTTTCGCAGCAAGGAGTAACCATACTCCCTGCTATGCCTGGATTTTATGGCCAGCCTAAAACAATGGATGACTTGATTGATTTTGTTGTGGGTAAGACTCTTGACAGTTTAGATATTAAAAATAATAATTACCAAAGATGGGAAGGAAAATATGAAGATTAAAATAGTTTATGTTATAGCGTTGTTAACTTTGTTACTTATGGTTACAGGGTGTTCGAAAAAAAGTGAAATTGTTTCAAGCAGTGAGGAAAAACAGGTTATTCGTATTGGAATGATGTCTTCATCTGATGTGATTCCTTATGCACTTATTAATGAAAACAAGCTTTCAGATAAATACAATTTTGAGCTTGATTTACAGGTTTTCACTTCTGCCAAAGATAGAGATGCAGCGTTTCAGGCGGGAGAATTGGACGGCGTACTAACAGATTATATTGGCGTTTGCATGTATCAGAACGCAGGATTTGATGTTAAAATTACAGGTATTACAGATGGTGATTACATTCTGTTGGCAGGAAAAGACAGTGGTATTACTGATATAAGTCAAATAAATGGAAAGAATATTGCTATATCAGAAAAAACACTGATTGAATATACCTTAGATAATATTTTAGTGAAGAATGGATTAAAAGATACGGATGTCATAAAAGAGGTGGTTCCACGTATACCAGATCGTTTGGAACTTCTTAGAAATGATAAAATTGATCTTGGTTTAATGCCTGAGCCATTTGCAACTCTTGCATTGAAAGATGGTGCGATACAGCTTGGTACCGCAAATGAATACGGTCTATATCCAGCTGTTTCCGCTTTCTCAAAAACTGCACTAGATAGCAAAAACGAGGCAATTCGTAATCTTTACAAGGCTTATAATGAGGCTGTTGATTATATGAATCAAACAGATATAGAGCAATACGAAAAAATGGTGATCGAAGCGGTAGGCTATCCAGAAGAGATGTTGGGCAAGATTACGGTAAAGCCATTTCGCGAAAGCAAGCTTCCATCGGAAGAGGAAGTTCTTGCTGCAGTGCAATGGGCCAGCGATAAGGGACTATGCAAGTCAACACTAAGTTATGAACAAATGACTTATAATGTGAATAGTGAATCCAAATAATTAGGTGATAAAGATGATGAAAATAGACGGTATTTCTGTAAGTTACCAGACAAAGGGCAGGAGAGTTTCGGTTCTTCGGAATTTCTCTTTGCACCTTCTAGAGGGAGAGGTTTTGGCAGTGCTTGGTTCGTCAGGTTGTGGCAAATCCACACTAATCCAAGTACTTGCAGGTATGCTTCCTGTGGAATATGGAACAGTGACTGTTGATAAAGATGGAGTTGACATCCCCCTCAATCCTAAAGTTCATAAAATAGCAGTTATACCACAAAATTGTGGATTACTTCCGTGGAAGACCATTCGCCAAAACTGCCTGTTGCCCCTTAAATTACATAATTTAAAGATTGACGATAAGAAACATGCTGAGTTGGAGGAGACTTCCCGTTCTTTACATGTGGACTCCTTATTGCAACGATATCCTCATGAACTTAGTGGCGGTCAGGTACAGCGAGCAGCACTTGCTCGGGCATTTTTACAGGAACCCGATCTCCTTTTGATGGATGAGCCTTTTTCTTCTTTGGATGCAATTACCCGTTCTGATGCATGGGAACTTTTCCTTAATATATGGAAGAAAAAGCAGCCGATTACTATATTGGTTACGCACAGCATAGAAGAGGCATTGTACTTGGGCAATAAAATTGCAGTACTTGATAAAGAAAAGGGCAGTTTGCTTGAACAGATGGATAATCCGTTTTTTGGACAGACTGACATAATCCAAGAGGACTTTCTTCAAATGAAACAGAAAATGCTCCGATTGCTAAAACCAATAGATAGGGGAGAGATACGATGAAAAAACTACTAAATCGGATTGGTCTCTTTTTAGAGGGATTTTTGATTATTAATTTCATCTGGTATATTGGATATCTTTCTGTGCAAACAACCGTTGTTCCTAATCCAATTACTGTATATCAGAATTTTGGTAATGTACTTGCTGACCACATTCTGATACATATCCTGTACAGTTTGAAACGAATTGTTCAGGGTTTGTGTTTGTCTCTAATGATTGGTATTCCAATAGGAATACTAATGGCATATTCAAATAAGGCCAACAGAATACTCTATCCGATTGTCTATTTTAGTTATCCGATTCCCAAGACGGCATTACTTCCAATCGTCATGCTTTTATGGGGTATGCGGGATGGATCAAAGATTGCCATCATCTTTCTGATTATTGTTTTTCAAGTAATTGTAGCGGTTCGTGATAGTATACAGAACATTGATCCTTCGCTTTATCTTGTAACGGTCAGTGCCGGAGCTACAAGAAGCCAGGTTATTTGGCATGTTACACTGCCTGCAATCTTACCAGAACTGTTGACAAGTCTACGTGTCTCTCTTGGAACTGCGGTTTCTGTTTTATTTTTTGTGGAGGCTTATGGAACAAGATATGGGATGGGGTATTATATCGTTGACGCATGGTCACGAATAGACTATATCGGCATGTACAGTGGTATAATTGTAATTTCTGTTGTTGGTTTTGCAATGTTCGCAGCGGTGGATTTGCTATCGGCGAAGCTTTGTAACTGGAAAAAGGTTAAGAGATAAAAATTAAACGTATATTTCATATGTATGTACAGATAATAAAGCATATCAATTAAAACATATTTCATATGGAGGTGCAGTTATATGAGGAATGAACTTGAGAATGCAAAAGATAAGGTTGTAGGTATGATAAAAGAAACATCAGGAAAACTAATGGATGATGATAAACTTGAGTTGAAAGGTAAGATGCAGTCAATGAAAGCGGATATTGGTGATAAAGTGGAAGATATGAAAGATGAAGTAGCTGGTAAAGCCAATCAAATCATAGATAAGGTAAGAAAAGACAGAAATAATAATTGTAAGTAGACTTGAATCAAAACAAAGAATAGAAAATATAGATTACATTGTTATAATAAACATCCATACTTATGGTATAGGGTGTTTATTTTTTTGGAATGAGGATTGGCAACTTGGAACACATTTGTAGAAATAAAGTATTTATCATGGTATAATTGTAACAAGATTGCGATAAGAAAGGTGAGTATATATGTCCAAACACATTGAAATTGATATGGAAGATGCTGAAACTCTATGTAATGTTGGGAAAGCGATATCTTCTCCTATCAGAATTGAAATCTTGAAATTATTATATGAGAACGGCATGATTATTGGCGACATTGCTAAAAAGCTTGATATCCCAGCATCCAGTGCTGCGATGCATGTGAAAATACTTGAGAAGGCTGATCTGATTCGTATGGAAGAGCAACCTGGGACAAGAGGTTCAACAAAACTTTGTAATAGAAAAGTGGATTATATAAACCTGGCTTTAATTAGTAAGGATGCAAACGTAAGAGAGATAGTTAGCATGGAAATGCCAGTTGGAGCATTTACGGATTGTCGTGTTGTACCGACATGTGGAATGCTAAGTGATGCGGGAGTAATAGGTATGGAAGATCAGGAAGGTCTGTTCTATCTTCCTGATCGAGTGAATGCAAAGACATTATGGAGTTCAGGCGGTTATGTCCAGTACCGTTTTGCTAATGCGATACCGAAGAAACGAAAACCAAAAAGATTACGACTTATGATGGAGATATGTTCGGAAGCACCGAATTATAAAGAAGACTGGAAATCTGATATTACAGTGTGGATTAATGGAATTGATTGCGGAACATGGACATGCCCCGGAGATTTTGGTTCCAGACGAGGGAGACTTACGCCAGAATTTTGGGCAGGTAATGGTGCTACACAATATGGATTGTTAACAACTTGGGAAGTCAGAGAGGATGGAGCATATATTAATGAGACCAAGGTTGATAACATATCAATAGAAACATTAAGTATTATGGATAAATCGTACATTGATGTTAGGATTGGTAACAAAGAGGATGCAAAATATGTGGGAGGTTTCAATATTTTTGGTAAGGGCTTTGGCGATTTTAATCAGGATATCATTCTAACAATGGATTATTAGTAAGTATAGGTATTATAAAAACAACAACCCGTTACTATTTAAACATATTTTTTGTTGGATAGTAACGGGTTGATTTTATTTAAACAATAATAATGTTTAAATAATGGCGGAATAATAAAAAATACACAAAAATTAGTATAATATTGTTGACATAGTGTTCAAAATAGAGTATATTATACATGAAAGGAACAAAAATAATGTTCAATTCAAAACAAAATAAATTTTATTTCAACAAAATAATTGTTTAAATAAAATTTAATGTTAGCGCCGGCAAAACTAACATGTAGTATGGTTTCAAGCAAAACTTATATTGGGAGGTTATTTATGAAAAAGAAAATTGTTTCTTTATTGACAGCAGTGACACTTGTAGCATCTATGTTAGTAGGGTGCGGTGGTAATGCAAAAACAGAAAATACAACAGGTGCTTCAAAAGCAGAGAAAACTGCCGATGCCGATGCAACTACAGATGCAGGCGCAGGTGGAGAAGTTGATGTAAATGAAGATGGAACAGTAAACAATCCAGAAAGCGTGAAAGTTGAGGATGGTAAATTAGTATTCTGGTCACTTTTTGGTGGCGGCGATGGTGCATTCATGGATAAAATTATTGAGGATCATAATAATGGTGACTCAAAAATGGATGTACAATCTATTATGTTAGTTTGGGCAGACTATTATACAAAACTTCAGACTGCAGTTGCAGCTGGAAAAGGTCCTGATATTGGAGCATCACATGTCTCAAAACTTTCAGAGTTAGTAGAACAGGGTGTTGTAGTTCCAATTGATGATTATCTTGATCAATTAGGTGTTGATTTAAGTAAATTATATTCTCCTACTTCAATCGACAGTGTTACATTTGATGGAGCTACCTATGCAATTCCATTAGATACCCATGCTGAGATTTTATATGCAAATACGGATATCATGGAAAAGGCTGGCGTTACATTAAATGCAGATGGACAACTTGATATCACAAACGTGGATGAATTCAAAGCCATCCTTGACAAAATAAAAGCAGTTATTCCAGATGACGGTAGTACTATTGCAATTACCAATGCTGGTGATGACCCTTATAGACTTTGGTGGGCAGTATACTTCCAGATGGGAGGTAGTGGCTTAGTTAACGATGAGGGAACTGAAGTTACATTAGATACAGAAACTGCAATCAAAGCAGCAGAATTTGTTAAGAGTCTTTATGATGATGGATACATAAAAGAAGGTATTGATGATCACCAAGCATTCTTCCAGAGTGGAAAAGCAGGTCTATGTATCGGTGGTACTTGGGCTACTGGAGCATTTGAAGGTACCGAAGGTTTGAAGTTTGAAGCGCAGGCATTCCCACAATTATTTGAAAATGCTGCTTGTTGGGCAGATTCTCATTCTTTAATCATTCCTTACAACAAGGAGCGTACAGAAGAAGAAACTTTAGCAGCAGTTGAATTTATCGTAAATGTATCGGGTAATGGTGGCGCTATCTGGGCTAAGTCAGGTCAGATTCCATCTAATCTAGCTGTTCTTGAAAGTGAAGAATATAAAGCTTTACCATATAGAAGTGGTTACAAGTCAGAACTTGATAAGGCTGTAATGCCAACAAAGAATGCTAATTTCTATGCAATGAAAGCTGGAATTATTGGTTCACTTGATGGAGTATGGACAGGGCAGGTAGATGCTGCAACTGCAGTAGACTACATCAAATCTGAATTAGAAACAAACTTAAATTAAAGATATCAGTATACAAGCAGCCAACAAAAAGAGGGGTTCTGCAGAGCTCCTCTTTTTATCATTCATGACAATAGAAAGTTCGTCAAGCGTACTTTCTATTGTTAGTAGTAATTCTGAAACGGAGGTTATAAATGGATGACTAAAAAAGTTAAGTCTTCTTTGATAGCATGTGGGTTTATTTTGCCATTCTTCATCCTTTACACAATTTTTACAATCTGGCCTGTTATCCAAGGTGTATATATAAGCTTTTTTAATTGGAGTTTAATGGGGAAAATGGACTATGTAGGGGTTCAAAATTATACAAGATTTTTGGGAGATAAAAATTTCTGGGGAGCATTAAGAAATACATTTACTTTTGTGATGATTACAGCTCCGTCTCTTGTAATAATCGCTTTGGCTCTTGCGTTACTTGCCAATCGTCCTACAAAGCTGAAAAAATATTTAAGAATAAGTTATTATCTTCCAAGTGTATTATCTGTTTCAGTAGCCTCATTTATTGCAAGATATATGTTTGCACCATATAGAGGATTTGTAAATGGTTTATTACATGCTTTGGGATTTTTAAAACCAGATGTTGAACTTCAGTGGTTACAGGATACAGGGCTTGTTTGGCAAACACTATCCTCAATGACAGTATGGTGGACAGTTGGTTTTAGCATGATGCTATATCTTTCTGCACTGCAGGATATATCTCCTCAGATACTAGAAGCAGCAGATATTGATGGTGCTACCAAAAGGCAACAACTATTTTCTATTGTCATACCATTATTAAAGCCTACAACATGGTTGGTGATTTTACTCCAGGTAATGGCTTGCTTCAAAGTATTCGGACAGATACAAATGATTACAGGCGGAGGGCCAGCCTCTGCAACGAGACCATTAATCCAATATATCTATGAAACTGCTTTTCAAAAGAGTAAATTAGGATATGCAGCGGCTATGTCGTATGTTCTTTTCTTTATTCTAGTCATACTCTCTATTGTTCAACAGATCATGCAGAAGAAGGGAGAGAAAGACTGATGGTTAAAAAAATTAGAATAGGTAACGTTATCTTATCAACGATTTCAGTATTTGTCGCATTGGTTTTCTTAGCTCCATTTTTTTGGTCTATTGGAGTATCCTTACAGCATGAAGGAAGAAAGATTGTGACTGTATGGGACTGGTTTAAGCCACCGTATACCTTTGAGAACTATATAAATATAATTTTTGATACAGCAGTACCAAATTGGACATTCAATAGTTTAGCTATAGCGGTAGTTGCTACAATATTAACCGTTATATTATCAGCAATGGCAGCTTACGCAATCGCTAAAATTAATTTTAAAGGTAGTAGCTTGGTTTTCTTTTATTTCCTCTTAGGGCTAATGATTCCAGCAGAAGCTACAATTGTACCACTTTTTATTACAGTAAATAAGTTTCAGATGATAGATACTTATGCGGGATTGATTTTGCCATCCATTGCTGGATCAATGAATATGATTATTATGGTAACCTTCTTTAAAGGGATACCCAATGAAGTGATAGAAGCCGTTAGAATTGATGGTGGAGGAGATATGACTATCTTCTTTAAGATTTTGCTTCCTCTATCAAAAGCAGTTATTTCTACGGTATGTATTTTTGCGTTTATTGGAAGTTGGAACAGTTATTTATGGCCATTACTATGTTCTATGAGTCAAGAAAAATTCACATTACCGATAGGGATTCCAACCTTTGCAGGTACATATACGATAGATTATGTAAAACCAGTAGCAGCATCCATGGTTGCATCGTTACCAATGATTATTATATACATTATCTTCGAGAGACAGATTGTAGAAGGAATCTCAATGTCAGGGGTTAAAGGGTAATCATGAAAGAACGTCAGAAAACATATTTACAACGAATGAAAAAGAACATAAAAGTAACTTAATTGGAGGACTATGCAATGAAAAACTATGTGAAAGACTATCCGCGCCCTCAACTTATAAGAGAAAATTGGGAAAATATGAATGGTATCTGGGACTTCGCATTTGATGACCAGAATTCTGGTGAATATGAGAAATGGTATCATAAATTTCCAGAAGATAAAAGTATTCAGGTGCCGTTCACTTATGAAACAAAGTTAAGTGGCATACAGGATGAAACCAGACATGATAATATCTGGTATCGAAAATTAGTTGTAGTATCGAAAGATAAGCTTGATAATAATAAATTAATGCTTCATTTTGAAGGAAGTGATTTTGTAACAAAAGTCTGGGTGAATGGTCAAATGGTAGGTTGCCATAAAGGAGGATATTCCAGGTTTTCGTTTGATATATCTGCACTTGTAAAAGACGGAGAAAATGAAATAACAGTTAAAGTAGAAGATTCCTTTGATATGCAACAGCCTAGAGGAAAACAACGTTGGAAAGATGATAACTTCGGATGCTGGTATGTGCAGACAACTGGTATTTGGAAGACTGTGTGGATGGAATATGTTCCAAAGATCAATCTCTCTGGACTAAAGATAACACCTATTCTATCGGAACAGTCAGTGGAACTGGAATTAGATGTGGACGCTGATTGTTCTGGTAAAGATTTAAGTGTTGAGGTAATAATTTCGTTCGGTGAAATGTTTGTTAATCGGGCAGTAGTCGCGGTTCCTATGAATAGTGTTACTACAAAATTAAGCGTACTAACCAATGAACATAAGGATTTAGGTGGCTTTTTTCAATGGTCTCCAAATGAACCCAATCTATATGATTTAGAGGTGCGCGTCATATACAAAGGCCAAGTGTGTGATAGTATACGGTCTTACTTCGGTATGAGAGAGATACGTATTGATAAAGGCAATATACTGCTAAATGGCGTGCCACTTTATCAAAGACTAATTCTTGATCAGGGTTATTGGAAGGATTCTCATTTGACACCTCCAAATGAGGAAGCATTAATTGAAGACATTGATAAGATTATGCAGCTGGGATACAATGGTCTGCGTAAACATCAAAAGATTGAAGATGAGAGATTCTTATATTGGTGTGACGTAAAGGGAATGCTTGTATGGAGTGAAGCACCATCTACATACCAATTTGGTGATTATGCAGTAGAAGAATTTTCAAAGGAATGGATGGAGATTGTAAGACAGAATTACAACCACCCAAGCATCATCACATGGACACCAATTAATGAGTCATGGGGTATTCCAAGTGTAGAAGTGGATAGAACGCAACAACATTTTACAGAAGCTATTTATCATCTTACGAAGTCATTTGATAAATATAGACCAGTAATCGTAAATGATGGATGGGAACATACTGTTTCAGACATTATAACGTTACATGATTATGAAGAATCTGGAGAAGAATTTTTCAACCGTTACTTAAATTATCAGAATCAGATAATGACTACAGAAGTATATAATAATAGCCATAAGTCAGCAATGGCTAATGGTTATGAGTATCATGGTCAACCGATTATCATCAGTGAATTTGGGGGAATTGCCTTCAATAACAGTGATGAAGGATGGGGTTATGGAGGAAAAGTAGCCAATGAAGAAGAATTCTTGCAACGTTTTGAAGATATCACAATGGCTATTAAAAAATTACCATATGTATGCGGATATTGTTATACACAGGTTTCTGATGTTCAGCAGGAAATCAATGGGCTTATGGATATGGATCGAAAGTTTAAAATTGATCCACATAAAATAAGAGCGGTAAACATGGAACACATTGGGTATCGACATGCAAAAAATCAATATAGTAACGATTAGAATAGTACAAGATAGTATAAATTTGTGAAAATTGGAATAATCATATCATTGAATACGATGGTTTATAATAGTACAATTAAACTACTAGAAAAACTACAAAACAATTGGAAAGAGTGGAGGTACTTCACCTTTCCTTTTTCATTAGTTAGGAGTCACTTATGAAAAGATATAGATTACTTGTAACTATTATAATTTTTCTATTAGCATTTTCCTATAATAACAGCATTTTAAAAGCAATAACGAAACCCTTAACTCCATCAAATGTAAAAACTGAATCAGCTGGATATAATAGCATAAAGGTTTCATGGACTTCGTTAAAAGAAGTTACAGGATATCAGGTCTCTAGAGCAAATTCAAAATTAGGACCTTTTAAAGGAATTGGATTTACTAGTAATACTTCCATAATCAACAAGGCAGTGACTACTAATAAAACATATTATTATAAAGTTAGAGCATATAAGTTAAGTGGTAGAACCAAGATATATGGGAAATTTAGCCCTATTTATAGTGCAAGAGCAGTATTACCTACTCCTGGAAATGTAAAAGTTGTATCTTCTAGTAAAACTAGTTCTAAAATCACATGGTCATCTTCAAGCGGTATAAGCGGTTATCAAATTTCACGTGCAACAAAAAAAATTGGTCCTTTTAAAAGTATAAAATTCACTACATCAACTAGTTATACGAATACTGGACTGACATCAGGTAATACATATTATTATAAGGTTAGAACATACCGTACTATCAGTGGTAAAAAGGTATATGGAAAATTCTCGAATATAGTATCCGTTGCTATACAAGCGCAATCACAGCTTGGCTCAATTCACGATAGTGGTCAAACAAAGGTAGTAGGTTATTATGCTGCATGGTCAGCTTATTCTGGTTTTACACCGGATAAATTGCTTGCTAATAAGATTACACATATTAATTATGCATTCGCTAATATCGGAAGTGACTTACGCCTTACACTTGGATATCCGGATATCGATATATCGAACTTTAATAAGCTGAAAGCATTAAAAAATACATATCCAAACTTAAAAACTTTAATCGCAGTTGGTGGATGGACATGGTCGGCAAGATTTTCTGACGCAGCATTAACAGAATCATCCAGAACTATCTTTGCTGACAGCTGTGTAAACTTCGTTGTAAATTATGGGTTTGATGGTGTAGATATTGACTGGGAATATCCAGTACGTGGTGGATTATCAACCAATACAAATAGACCTGAAGATAAGACTAACTTTACTTTACTAATGAAGAAAATACGCGAAAAACTGGATGAAAGAGAAATAATTGACGGTAAGCGGTATCTATTGACATTTGCTGGTGCTACCTCCAATTCGTACCTAAATAATATAGAGCCAGACAAGCTAAAGCAATATGTTGATTATGTAAATGTAATGTCCTACGATATTCATGGTACATGGGATAGGTACACAGATTTTAATGCACCACTCTATGGTAATAATGATATAACATTGCAATATAAAGGCAGTGTAGATCAAAGCATTAATTCGTGGTTAAGCGTTGGATTTCCTGCACAAAAAATAGTTATGGGAGTGCCATTTTATGGTATACTTTATAAAGCGGTTAGTAGTAGCAATAATGGGCTTTATCAAGTCTATTCAGGAGGAAACTCCATTAGTTTTAAAAATATTGTAGCCAATTATCTAGACAAGCCAGGTTATGTAAGACGTTTTCATTCAATTTCCAAGGTGCCGTGGTTATATAATGGTGCATATTTTATCAGCTATGATGACGAAGAATCTCTGCAAATGAAAGGTACTTATGTTAAGGCAAAAGGGCTTGGTGGTGTCATGATTTGGGAATTAAGTCAGGATTCCAATGGGAGACTACTGAATACCTTGTATAATAGTTTGAAATAATTAATCAATCAAAAGCGTTTTCTGTTTAGACGGAAAGCGCTTTTTTAGTATGTTCAGAAACAATACACTGAATAGCTTAATGTAAATCGGACATAATATGGTAGGGAATTTAGGCAAATGACAAATATAAGTTTCAATGAAGGGACATGATCGGGAAATGCCAAGAAAAAATAACTCCAAAGCATTTAAGGGTAACGATGCAAGAAATCAATATTCGAAATATTATGAAAAGATGCAGATTCAGGAGAATATCGTATTGTATCGAATCAATTGCCCTACCAATATCTCTGGTACTCCCTATATTATCTTTCAAGAGCTTATTCAGAGAAAGGAATATGATAGTCTTATTCATTATTGGGTATTAAGTAGCAAAAAAGATCATGATGATTATAAAATTCAAACGTATGATAAAAATCCAAGAGTAAAATTCATCATGATAGGTACTTTAGCATATTTTGAATTGCTTGCTATGGCAAAATATATTATTTATGATAATAGTTTGCCTACTTTTTTTATGAAAAAAGAAGGGCAGGTCTGTGTGAATGCATGGGATGAAACCCCGCTACAACATATTGGAGCACATGTAAGGAAAAAATCTTCTGCTATGATTTGGACTACTCAAAAAAATTTTTATTCTTGTGATTATTTTGTTTCACCCAATCGCTATACAACTGAGAAAGTAATGGACGCATATTATATAAATGGTCTTTTCCCAGGAACAATCATAGAAGCTGGTAGCTTAGTAAGTACGCTTCATCAGATAAACAAACAGGATGTCATAAAACGGATAGAAACTAAATTAGGATGTATTTTAGAGGGTAAGAAAATTATTTTATATACGCCGTCCGCTAGAAAAGTGAAAGGGAATTATATTGATAATTCCAAAAATATAAAACAGAATGTAGTTAAATTTCAACAGAGTATTGGTAAAGATTACATTATTTTAACTAAATTAGAACTTAAGGATTACGATTGCTTTAAAAACAAAAAGTCAGACATATTATTGGCACCGCAAGAATTAGAGCATAATGAATTATTTTGCATAGCAGATATACTAGTAACGGATTACAACAATCTATTTTTTGAATTCTTATATACAGGAAGACCAATTATATATTTCACTTATGACAGAGAGAAGAGTGGAATTGATCAAGAATCTTATCTTTCTTTGGATACTTGTCCCGGTTCAGTCTGTATCAATATAAAACAATTAAAAGAGGCAGTAGAATCGATTGGAAATGGATCTTATGATTACCGTGAAAGATATGAACAATTTACTACATTATATGCTCCATATAATGATGGACATGCTGCAAAGAGAGTCATAGATATTATTTTTAAAAAAGAACAAACAATTCGGACAAATTATACTTATAAAGATAATACCAATAAAAAAATCATTTTACTTCATATGGACATATTAAATCAAATTGCTGAGAGAGAATTATGTTTCCATATTCTGAGGACAATAGATTACAGCCAATGTATCGCAGTGGTAGATGGTAATGATAGTTACTCCTATTACCATGAATTTTCTGAAATCAGCGATAATATTCGTATTGTAAACTCTAAAATAGAAAACAATAAGACGTCTCATGAAAGAAAGCAATTAAAGAACTCAAGTCACATTAAGGATGATCATTTAATTACTTTATTTCATCGTGAATTCTATAGTATGTATGGTGGTATACGTTTTGATTCAATTATAGATACTATTGGATTAAATGGTATTTGGATGAATGCATTCTCTTCGCTTGACGGATGTGAGAAAGTTCTGATGATAAATCAGAAGGAAAGCACAAATGAATTTTTAAAAGTATATGCTGGGTATATGGATAGAATTATGGTTGTCAATGGAGATGAGAAAACATTAGGAGTTGATTCTAGGATAACTAGTATTTCTAAGCAGGATTTTATAGAAATGTGTGGTATTAAATCATTAAATGTCCTATTTATATCAGCATTTGACTCTACAAATTATGTATTTGTAAATTTAATTAAGGATTTAACTGCTAGGGGTCATCGCTGTACTGTTGTTGTAAAAGATAAAGAGGATGCAATCAATAATAAAATGTATAAGCAGGAAAAGATACCATTTATTGAGATTGAAGAATTTGATATGAAACTAGTTGGAATCTATGATTTTGTGTTCTCAGCACCACTTAAATATGATTGTTATAAAACCTTATATAAAAAATTGAATTCCGCTAATAAATATATTATTACATTTGCAAGCTTATTCTCTTCTATAGTAATGGGGGTAAATCCAGATTTAGCGCTAAGTATTGGCAAAAGTAAATTTGATGAATTTGAAGAAAATGGACTAAGATATAATCAGATCGCCATTGGAAATCCACAATATGATAAGCTAGTGAGACTAAAAAAGAATACGATACAGAAGGATAGAAGCAAAATACAGAAGGTCATTATGATAGAACAGGGGGCGTATCCATATGGTAAGAAAGGTAAAAGTCAATTAGCCAATGTATTATGTCAGATGGCTCGAAATAATCCGGATATTACATTTACTGTTAAACCAAGATACCTTCCTTCTGAGAAAGGAAAGCAACTTCATGTAATATCAGAACACTTATATGATTTTATTGAAGAGAAGCCAGATAATTTAATCTTACTAACGGAGCCAGTAGTGCTAGAAGATATCATTCAGGACTTCGATGCAGCAATGACTACTTGGAGCACGGCATATTTAGATGCTGCCATTTTAGGACTTCCAATTATTATGATTGACGGGCTAGATTCTATCGATGTATTCAATGTTCGAAAACAGCGTATACAGGCTGCATATGACCGCCTAACATATTCCGGTTGCGTGGTGCATTATGAAACATTATATCAGAATCCATTACCATTTAAAATGGTGGATGAAGACTATTTATGTGAAGAAATTTATGATCCATACAATCCATGCGTACCAAGAATATTAGAATTACTTGAATTTTTATATCTGAAATTGATTATTACGGATAAGCGATGGAAAAACATTCATCAGTTTGAATTTATAGATTTCTTTGATCAATTTGAAAATATTCCACTCATTGATATAAATAGTAATGAATATAAATGTAGAAAACGGTTGTTTAGTGAGTCTAATAAGATATTACAGAAGTTTATTTTTGAGAATCGTTGTATGGGTCAGGTTATGGATATTAATCGGATAAAACAGATTTGGGAGTATCCAGTTAACAATAGTACCAGCAAGGAAGAGATATCATCTGCTATTAAACAGCTATTACAGATTACAGAAGAGATAAAAACAGAATTCTTTACGAATCATTTTGATATGGTATGTCAGGATAGAATTCTTCAGGATTACTATTTCCAATGGTTGTTTATGAATAATAAGTATCACGAGATTTTAAATTATAATGATATACTTATATGTCCAGAAAGTCTCTATTTTTACAGGGCAGTCATATTATATAAAAAACATCTTTACAAGCGGGGAACCAAATATATTGTCATGTTTTTTCAAATATCAGCGAAGAAAGAATGTAAGGATTTACGAAAAGATATGACTATTTCATCATATTTGTGGAAAGGGCGTTTAGGTAAGTATCTAATTCTTTACTATCTTGATCGCTATGGAGCATATGAAGTGATAGAATCTATTGACCCGCAAAATGTTATATATCAAAGAGATATCATGCTTTATTATCGAGTAAAAAGTTATACTATTCGTGGCATGTTAGCAGAAGCTATCAAAATATGTGAAGAATACAGTCACATAATGATTAAGAAAACCAAGACAAAAAGTCTTAAGCGAAGAGTCAAATATTATGTTGGTAAATTATTTTATAAAAGAACGGAGGGCTTAGTACAAGCCGCTAAATTGCGATTGAAAAATAAAATGTAAAAGAAAGGGAAAAATGATGAAAGCAAAAATAATAGCTGAGATTGGATGCAACCACAAAGGTGATATTAAGATTGCTAGGGACTTAATTAAAACTGCAAAAGAGTACTGTAATGCTGATGTAGCTAAATTTCAGAAACGTAATAATTTAGAATTATTAGGCGATGGATACAATGCACCACATCCGAACCCAGCCAATGCATATGGTCCTACCTATGGAGCTCATAGAGATTACTTAGAGTTTTCAGTGGAGCAACATAGAGAGTTGAAACAATACTGTGAAGAAATAGGAATTATTTATAGTACCTCAGTTTGGGACATTACCTCGGCAAAAGAAATGGCCTCTCTGAATCCTGTACTACTTAAAATACCATCTGCCATAAATACTCATTTTAGAATGCTGGGTTGGTTATGTGATAATTATAAAGGGGAATTACACATCTCAATTGGTATGACAACAAAAAATGAAATTAAGAAGATAGTTGATTTCTTTGTTGAGAAAAAGCGTAATAAAGATTTAGTTCTTTATAGCTGTACGTCAGGATATCCGGTACCTTTTGAAGATATATGCTTATTAGAAATACAGAAATTAAAACAGGAATATGGCAATGTGGTTAAAGAAATAGGATTCTCTGGACATCATTTGGGTGTGGCAGCAGATATCGCGGCTTATACGTTAGGAGCAACATGGGTTGAACGACATTTTACATTAGATCGGACATGGAAGGGTACTGATCATGCAGCATCACTTGAACCTGATGGATTACGAAGATTAGTAAGAGACCTCCGTGCGGTTGAGAAAGCACTTACTTATAAAGATGTTGATTTGTTGGATATAGAAAAAGTACAAAGAGAAAAATTAAAATATAGAGAGGACATTTTTATGGATAATCACACCAGACCTGCTTGATTGTGATTAGATTGGAGGACAAAATATGAATCATAAGGATCAATTTGTTGCTTTCATTCCTGTCCGCGGTGGAAGTAAATCTATTCCACTAAAAAATATTAAACCAATTAATGGAAGACCATTAGTTTATTGGGTAATTGATGCAGCTGTACAATGTAATAGTATAGATAAGGTGTATATTAGTACTGATAGTACAGAAATTAAGCGTGCAGTGGAAGATTATAAGAAAAATGTTCCAGGTAGTGATAAGCTATTATGTATAGAGCGAGCAGACTATACTGCAACAGATACAGCTAGTACTGAAACTGCTATGTTGGATTTTGCAAATAGATATGATTTTGAATATTTAGTATTGATACAAGCTACCAGTCCACTACTGACGAACCGTCATTTAGATGATGCCATAGAACTTTATCAAAAAGGTGGGAAAGATAGTCTATTATCCGCCGTAAGACAAAAAAGGTTTATATGGAAGGATACTGAGGGAGGGGCAAATCCTGTAAATTATAATTACTTAAACAGGCCTAGAAGACAGGAATTTGACGGTTATCTCGTTGAGAATGGTGCATTTTATATTACTTCGAAAAAGCTGTTGTTAGAATCACAATGCAGAATCTCTGGTATGATTGGTATTTATGAGATGGAAGAGGAGACCTATTTCGAGATTGATGAGTTAAGTGATTGGGTTATTATCGAAAATTTAATGAGAAGAAAAAAAAACAATCAGATTGCAAATAAAAATATAAAGTTATTTGCTACCGATTGCGACGGATGCCTTACTGACGGAGGCATGTATTATAGTGAATCAGGAGATGAACTTAAGAAATTCAATACATTAGATGGAATGGGCTTTGGTTTGCTACGGAATTTTAATATTAAGACAGCGATAATTACAGGGGAAGACACACAGATTGTGAAAAATCGGGCAGCTAAGCTTCAAGTGGATTATCTATATATGGGAGTTCACGATAAACTTAATGT
>JAEZUR010000060.1 GCA_023420935.1 Bacillota bacterium
TCTTAATCCCTCCATAATGGTTTCGTAGGCTTGATATGCAGTTAAAAATGCACTTCTGCCGTCGAATCTACCATCCTCAATCCTCGTCGTATGATTTGCATTTTCTAATTCTTGCAAGCCTGTAAATTCTGTTAGATGGGGTTCTAAGGAGTAGAAGCCGTCATAACGTTCTGCCTCTAATACCCTTACAATATCCCTAATTTGCCCATCTCCAAAACCTGCCGGTACACATAGAAGGTTATCCTTCTTTGCATCCTTGATATGGATATAGGCTATATATGGATTTAAAATCTTGAAAGCCTCCCACGAATTTTGTTCACATTGAATATAATAGGATTTCCTAAATCATCAAACGTTTTAATATAACTTACTAACTCACTCATAGATACATATGCTATGCCTACTTTCTGATCCGCTGCGCCATAGCTAATAATTAATGTATCATTAGAAACGATTCCTCCCGTTGAAAAAATGCAAGGACAGGGAAATTTATCAGGTAACTCCCATTTCTGCTGGGCAAACATTAAACGTTCCGAACATCGATGAATTATTTTAGGAAAGTCATTTTCTTGTTCCTCTAATATCATGAAGGATTGGGTGTATCCGTAATCAGGAAGTTGTTTACCATGGTAAGGAAGAAGCCACTCTTTCTTACCGATTTTTATTGGAGGCCAGCTTGCTCCTATCTTTTCTTCCTCCCAATCGAATAATTGAGTAGCTAATAACCTATGTTCTGCATAGCTTGTAGCTAGTTCTTTTATATTCTCTGCTGCTGCAAGCATAATACATGGTTTTAGTCTTTCATTATTGGCCACAAAATAGCTAGGATTATTCGGTCTGTGAATAAGTACATATTGACTTTTCCCGTTTATTAACATCTTTTCTGGAAATAAAAATACGTCACGATTATCATCCACGTTTCCATCGGTTAAATTACACACATATGTAAATGAATTGTCATAATCCCTATTCTTTAATCTTTCAAAGTTTAATTTGTAAATTACTGATACAGTTACATTTTTTGTTGCTACTTGTCCTAAGGGATTATTATTTGCTTTTGCCCATTCTGGCTTATTGGTATGCGTACCTCCACCTTCCCAATATGGCCCCGCAGGAAACATTCGGCAAGCCGCACTCAAATACAGTTCACCCTCCACCTCAAAAATTCTAGGATCCTCAATACAACCATTGGTATAATTAATTACTTTATTACCTTCATCATCTGTTATAAACATTTCATCTATCTCATATTTCAGGGCTGGTGCAAGCGCAGGTCTTGAAAAGTCAGCCTCCCACGTTTTTCCCATATCCGCACTTTTCGCATACCCTAAGAATATTGGATAAGGATCATATGGGCTTCCTTCCATCCTTTTCTCTGGAGCAGGTCCGGTAGCTCTAAAAATCATATGTATCTCGTCTGTTACCGAATCTTTTATAATAGCTGGGTTTAAAATCATGGTATCTGCCCAATTACAACCCTCCTTCGGTTCTAAAACAGGATTTGATGAATACTTAAAAACTGGTTTCATTATTAATTACCTCAAATTCATAATATGTTTTATATTTACAAAGAAAGGGTACTTTTATAAGAGATTAAAAGTACCCAACTTTTTATAACTACTACTTAACTAACTCAGTATTAAGTTCAGCTAAAACTTCATCTGCCTTATCAGCATATTTTTCCAGAAATTCATTCCAAACTTGTTCCGGGTTATCGGATAATACTGCTTGAATTACTGCATTATTTGCTTCAGAACCTAATAATCCAATAAATTCATTTTTCTTCGGACCCGAGAAGAAGCCTAAATCATAATCACTTGGTGTATATACAGGATTTTTCTCATAGGTTTTAAGAGCAGTTTTAAATAAATCATTTACTAAATAACTGGAATAAGCCGGGTTGCCTTCTAACCATACATCCATACCTTCAAGAATAAAGAATTTTTGGAACAGTCTTTGGTCAACAATATAGTCTTTCGGAGCACCCTTAACGACGTCCTCCGGCGTCCAATTCAATTTGATTGTGCCGTCGGCTTCTTTTGTCCAATCTTCCCCAGGAATACCATAGGCATATTTCTCAACCTGTTCCTGTTCAATCATCCAGTTAGCAACTGCAAGCCATCGTTCCATCACTTCATCTCTGCACTTAGAACTAAATGCCATGGAAGCCCACCATTCCGATTTCTGCGTCACCAAATACTCTCCGGCAGGATTGGATACAACCAGAATACCTAACTCATCCTCTGTATAGTCTGATGTGCTTTTTTGAATGTTCTGCACTGCATCGTTTAGAGTTGCTACATTGAAATTGCTGAAAAATGTTGCACTTCTACCGGCATAAAATCTTTCCTTACCCATGCCTTTTTTATCTGCATAACTATCTCTGGCAATTAAGCCCTTATCATATAGTTCTTTTAATGCTTTAATGCCCGCCAATGAACCTTCATTTCTAGGTCCCCAAACATATTGTCCATCAACCTTAAGGAAGCCTGAAATACCATTATTGTACATTCTTCTTATAAATTGCATCCAGGACCCGCCACCATCTACCAAATCAAAGGGAAC
>JAEZUR010000087.1 GCA_023420935.1 Bacillota bacterium
TCCTCCATGCCAAACACCACCCCATTGCCCAACACCAGCGCATTGCCAGCACCACAGCCATGTCCAACGTGTCCAACTTGTCCAGAGCAGCAGCCATGTCCAACGTGTCCTACCTGTCCAGAGCAGCGGCCATGTCCGACTTGCCCAGAACCATTGCCATGTCCCGCATGTCCGGAGCCTGCGCCATGTCCAACCTGTCCACCATGCCCAGAATGCCCAACCTGCCCTGAACAAAGAGCATGCCCTATTTACAGAGAACGAATTATTGATACTAAATTAATACTTTATCCAGTTAAAAAACCATGCCCAGAATGTCAAATCAAGCCTGGTAAAATAATTGGATGTGTATGGGGATGCAGTTGCGGCAAAACTCACGAATGGGAAGTAAAATTATATAAATCATGTTGCGGATCAAAGAAACTTTTATATTGCACTAAACTAGCTTACAGGGGTTGCTTTGAATTTAATGTACCATATGAAGGATGTTACGTCTTAAACATATGTCCAATTCATGATTGTGATATATGTCGTATCTGTAAACCATGTAAAGCTTATGTTTCTTTAAAGAATATTGGAGTTTCAAGTTTTATGGTTGAATGATATTAGATTGACTGCTATCAAATAGTAATTAACAGTTACTACTTGATAGCAGTTTTTTTGAACCAGAAATAGAAAGGTATTGGTGCTATTTTATACGATTTACAAATTGTCTAGTATTTAACAAGTATCAGTTTATAGCAATAAACACAAAAAATAGTAAGAAATAACTTTATTTTTGTAACTATTTCAGTTAAAATAGTAGTAAGAAAAGGATTTTGTCATACAACTTAATCACGCATATTTATGGGAGGCTATCATGAAACGGATAAAAATTAATAATGATTTGCTATTAGAAAAATTAAAGAGATTGGATTTTACTGACAGTGGGGTTAGTGATAAAGATTTGGGCATTATTTATAACAAATTGAAACAACATTTTGAAGCAGTTGGCTCTAAAATGAATGATATGGAGGCTGTAACTGGACAATTTGATGATGTACTTGGCGAACTTAAGAGTACTTCCGATGATGTGGCTTATGCATCCAATAGTATAGCAAAGGGAGCGCAAAAGCAAACAATAGAAATAGGTTTATGTAAAGATGCTGTAGATGCAGTAGTAGAAAAAATTGCAGCTATGGACAAGCAGAGTAAGAAGTTAATGGAAACAACCAAGGAGATTACTGGGGTCAATGAAAATGGAAAAACAACAGTGGAAAACCTTTCCGTGCAGCAAGACATTAACCAAAAGGCAATCAAAAATATAACAGATGAGATAGCAATTCTACTTGATAAATCCAAGAAAATCAGTGAGATCACACAGATGCTATATCGTATTTCTTCCAAGACTAATCTATTAGCTTTGAATGCATCCATCGAAGCAGCTAGAGCTGGTGAGGCAGGAAAGGGATTTGCTGTGGTAGCAGATGAAGTAAGAAATCTTTCCGAGGCTAGTAGGCAAGAAAGTGAAAATATCAATGCTTCAGTTAATGATATTATGAGTGAATTAGAGACATTAAATAATGTAATTAACCAATCAGAACAATCTTTTTTAAATCAGGCAGAAGCTGTAACAACTGTAGTTCAATCATTCCAGGATATTAACAACTGCATTGGAAGTTTTGTGGAAGAGCAAAAGGAATTAGATCTTTGTTTAAAAGGATTGGATGGGGAAAAAGACAAGATGGTAGATGCCATTGCAAGTATAGCAGATGAGATTGAAACATCCAGCGCCACCACAGAAGAAGTAGCCTCATTAATTATTAGTTTTGGTAATAAGATTGGTATGGTTCATGCCATATCCTCCGATCTTAACTACAAGGTTAAAGGAATTCAGGATGAATTCAAACTGATAAAAGTTAATATTACTGATTCCAAGAAGGAAAAGGTAGCAATTGTCTATGACATAGATGTAGATTTCTGGGAACCAGCTACTGTAGAGGCAAAGAAAGCTGCCAAAGCGTTTAATTATGAGGTTGACTTCTATGCACCAAAGGATAGAAAAACATGTGTAAATGAAATGTCCGCAATATTAGATGAGATTATAGAGAAAAAGTATGATGCCATGGTTATTAGCCCAATTGAAGATGAAAAAGTGATTAGTAGATTAAGAAAAGCGGTAGATCTTGGTATAAAAATAATCTTTATCAATTCTGCTATCGAAGGAATTCCATTTATTTCTCTGATTCAGACTGCTGGAATTCCGCTAGGTGAAAATGCTGCCAAAGCTGCAGAGCGAATGATTGGAAGAGAAGGTGAAGTGATTGTTGGAGAATGGACGGATGTAAAGATTCAGGCAATCGATGATAGAGCAATTGGATTCATTGATACCTTGAAGAAGAGTCCTAAGATTACCGTTCATCGCTGTGGCATTCCAAGTGGTCCGTCTCAATCGGAAGCAGACCAGATTATCGCCAACATGCTTACGGAATATCCAAATACAAAACTTATCTATGCAAGCAATTGTGATTGGGGCATTCGTTATGCTAATTACTTCTCAAGAAATAAGAGGGATATTAAAATATTAGTAGTAGATTTAACTAAGAGTATTTCTGAATATCTAAGAAAAGGTCAGGTTGATAATATTATTTCGCAACGTGCATTTTCATGGGGTAGTTTGGCTATTGAAATGCTTGCAGATGTGAAATTAGGTAAGAAAGTTGAGAAATACATAGATACTGGAACATTTGAAGTAAATGCAGAAAACCTACATCTTTATAGTAAGCGAATCTGATAAAACCAATCGAATGAGTTTATTGAATATAGATTCATATAACAATACAAGAAAAGGTGAATACATTTTGTACTCACCTTTTCTTGTTGGAAAAATATATGATTCTATTGTGGCAGGATTTATTTAGTTCAATTTAGTTTCAATCATTGCCCAATAACTGGAATCTTCAAATCCAAGTCTCCAGATGGCAATACCAGAAATATTATAGGAATTCACTAAATCAAGTTTATAACCAAGGCTTTCTGAATTTTCAAACCATACAGAATGACTTATTCCCTGAGCGTCTGTATAATTAAAATATGGTGATTTTGATACAGAATCCCATAATACAGTTGCATTATTTGCAGCAGCAAGATCATAAGCACCCTTGATTCCGTAAGCTTTAGTACCATTGGTTGACCAATCATATCCGTAAGCAGGAACTCCTAATATTATTTTTTCTTTTGGTACCACAGAACTTACATATTTGATAACATTTTCTACCCAACCAACGGAGGCAATTGGGCCAGGTGTTCCACCAGGATAATGCTCATCGTAAGTCATAATTACCATTTGGTCTGTATACTTAGCCAGTGCAGGAAGATCAAAAGCACCACTCCAACTATTGGTTGGACTATCACTGAATTTAGCTGGTACTGCCATAGTAACTTCGTAACCGAGAGGTTTAAGGGTAGAATATAGCTCGCTCATAAATGTTGTAAGTTGAGGGCGGTTATAATAATAAACGCCTTCTAAGTCAATATTTACACCTTGATAAGCATTCACTTTTAGAGCAGTTATAATATTATTAATTAAGTTCTGTCTGTTGGTAGCACTTTCTAATAATGTTTTAGCAATGGCTCCATCGAAATTATTACTAACCATTGCCAGGGTTTTAATATTATTACTATTGGCATAGGTAATCTGGTTCGTAGGTATCAAACCTGAAATATTACCAGATGGATCCGTAATGTAAGTATGTGTTGCAATCTCATCAATATTTGCGGTATTGGTTACCATAGAATTATAGGATGAGGAATCTCCATTATAATAATATGTTGCATAACCAAGTACTGTTTTAGGTGATGACGATGGTACTGGAGTAGCCGTAGGGGCAGGAGTGGAGGTAGGAGTAGGTGTAGCAGTTGGTGCCGGTGTAGAGGTCGGTACTGGTGTTACGGTAGGAGTAGGTGAAGGTACTATCTGGTTCGTAGTGAATGAAACATGTGTGGAAGCAGCGGAAGTACCTGCTGAGTTATATGCTTTTACATAATACCAGTATTTTGTGTTTGGAGTGAGTGAGGTATTTTTGTACGTGTTGGTTGATATTGTTGCTATTAGAGTATGATTGGTATCGTAGGTTGTAGAGCGATACAGTTTATACCCTGTGGCATTGGATACAGTTTGCCAATTAAGCGTAGCTTCTGTTGCTGTTACATTGGTATAAGTTAATGAGGCGGGTGCAGATGGTACTTTTAACCTACTAGGTTTTGCCGCATCAACAGTAATGCTGTTAAATAGGAATGCGGTAATTAATAGGAATGCCATAATAATGTTTTTTGATCGTCTCATAGAGATCCCCCTTGGAGTGTGTTTTATACTATTTATATCGACTATGTGATAATTGATAAATACAAGTAATAACTGGTATATCTGGTGGTATTAGACATATACTAAGTAAGAACATAGTATGATTAAGTAATCAAATTATTTAGTTGACAAATTAGAAAACATTGTATATTATAATAAAAAATGAAAAAGACTATGAGAAGGAATAGTAGCTGTTAGACGAATTTCAGAGACCTACTGGTTGGTGTGAAGTAGGATTGGAATAATAGTGAACTCGCCTTTGAGTTGCTGGCTGAACATTAGTAGGTCAAGACGGAAGCCCACCGTTATAAGGGATAGATATCGGTTTTATTGTAACCTGTATTGAAGTAACCAATATAGAGTGGTATAGCAGATTGACTTCTGTCTCTTTTAGAGGCAGGAGTTTTTTTATACACAAGTATGCTATACATTACAATATAGGGTATCGAAAGAGTGCATACATTCATTGTATGAATTAGAGTGGTACCGCGGAAAGCTCCCTTTTCGTCTCTTGTCATCATAAGAGATGTAGGGGGCTTTTCTATTACAATAATTCATATAAGGAGATGTTAGTATGTCAAGAAAAATCTATGTATTCGATACCACATTAAGAGATGGTGAGCAAGTACCAGGAGCTAAGTTAAACTTAGCAGAAAAATTAGAGGTAGCCAATCAACTTGCTAAATTGAACGTTGATATGATGGAAGTAGGGTTCCCTTCTTCCTCACAGGGTGATTTTGAATCAGTGAAAAGAATCAGTAATTCTATGGGGCAAGACATTTGCGTGGCAGCCTTAGGTCGGGCAGTAGAGTCAGATATTGATGCGATCTATCAAAGCATTAAAGGTGCATACAATCCGCTGATTCATATTGTGTTAGGATCTTCCGATGTACATTTGGCCAAGAAATTTCGAAAAACACCAGAACAAGTTATGGAGATGGGAGTATCTGCCGTGAAATATGCTAAGA
>JAEZUR010000105.1 GCA_023420935.1 Bacillota bacterium
TCACCACAGCTATTTTTAGGTCCGTCTACAGCAATATAGATACTATTGGGATCATTGGCATACAACTGCTTCTGTTGTGCTTCAATATCAGTCCGCTGATACAGCATACAAAAATATCTACCTTGCATTAATTTTTCTTCCATCTGTGTTCTCTGATCAATAAAGATATCATCTTTAATGTATCCTTCCTGACAAAGTTCACGAAATGTTTTTAACCATCCGATATACTCTGGATCTGTATATCGATCATAAAATTTTCCGTCTTTTTCAAAAGGAATTGCTAAAAAGTTCATTAAAAATTGATCAAATGAATTGCATCCATTGTCTGTAAAAGCATGAGCACCAATTGGCATCATTGGATAGCCGTTCACCTCAGGGTACATGACCGCTGCTTTTTTTACTGCTGCCTTAAACCCTTCCGGTGTAGTCATATCAGGGCTTCCTATTGCCTCATACATATCTTTTCTAACAAGAAACGTCTGAGCAGAACCAATATTATCATTTTCTTCATAATCCTTCGGTAAATAATAAGAATTAGGATAACAATATAAATTACCATCTTCTTGTGTATACCAATCACATACTTGACGATTGGTTACCTTAAAAAAATAAGGATCATATTCATCAGCAAGTTCATTTAGTGCGTAAACCATATCCTTATTAATCATCTCATCTACCTGCGGTTCCCACCAGCCTAGTGTAATAATATCAGGAAGATTATCTGAAGTAATTAAAGAATTGAATTTTTCCGCTTCATTCCCAATAGGAGAAATAAAATTAATGTCAATACCAGTATCCTCTGTAATCTTCTTCGAGACCATATTCTCTCCCCAAATGGTATTAAACCACGAAAAATTAACATACCAATCAAAGGTTACCTTATCCTCAGCATTCTGCTGCCATGCAGGTATGGAAATGTCTAATACTTCCTCTTTCATATCCCCTTTTTTCTTACATCCGATACACTCTATCATAATAAAAAAAAGCAACAATACAATTGCCCCTTTTTTCAAGATTTTTCTCATTTAGCCGTAGCTCCTTTATGTAAATTATTCGCCGATCTTCCTCTAAAAACCACCTTTAATTATATCAAAATCATCTAAAATATACAAGCATTCCAACTATAGTATCAGGTCAAGCACAGGGGAATTCAAGTTAGAGTCTGCTACAAAATCGCTTATATCACTGCGATTTCGTGGCAGACTCTTATGATTACTCTTTTACGCTACCTGCAGATATACTACTGATAATGTATTTGGAGAAGAAACAAAAAGCGATTAATATTGGTACCACAGATATCGCTACTGTAGTATAGATTGCACCTTGATTCGCTGTGATATCGCGCACACCACTCAGTGATGATACTTCAAGTGGCAATGTAAACTTTCTAGGTGATGTTAACAAGATCAATGGCAGTAAGTAATTATTCCATGATCCAATAAATGCACCAATTGACATGGTTGCAATACCAGGCGCCATGATTGGAAGTACAATTCGATGAAATATGTAAAATTCGTTGGCACCATCAATTCTTGGAGCCTCCAATAAGGCTTTTGGCAACACGGATACTATATACTGTCTTAAGAAAAATACAGTAGCCGGGCTGGCAATGGCTGGGATGATAAGTGGTACATAGGAATCTACCAGTCTCATTTTACAAACTAAATCATAAAAACCCAATAAACCTAATTGACCAGGAATCATCATAAACACAAGAATCGTTGTAAATAATAATCGATTACCTTTAAACTTATAAAAGGCAAATCCATACGCTGCAAATGCTGAAAAGTACGCAGTTAATGTTGTACTACAAATAGTTACAAATAAACTGTTGATAAAGCTGCGACCAATATGTAAATTAGTTGTAACCGTTTTCCAGTTTGCCGCCAAATCATTACTTGGAATTAAAGTAAATCCCTTCATGATTTCTCTTCCGCTTCTTGTTGCATTTACAATCATCATAGCAAATGGTAATAGACAGATCACACTAAGAAGGATTAATGCTGCATATAAGATGGATTTGATAATTTTCTTTTTCATTAATTTTCCTCCTTCTTAGAATACATAGCAAAATATATAATTACGGAACAGATTGCGATAATAAAAAATAAGATAAATGCAATTGCTCCGGCATAACCGATTTGATTGTACTTAAATGCCATTTTATATAGGTATGCAACCACTGTTAATAAAGCATTGTTTGGTTGACCCTCTGGTGCTACTAAAAATGGTATGTCAAAGATCTGTAATCCACCAATTAATGATGTAATAGCCACATATAGCATAATTGGTTTTAGTAATGGTAATGTAATTTTTGTGAATACTTTCCACCTTCCTGCTCCATCAATTGCAGCTGCTTCAAAATAATCGGAATTAACACCTTGCACACCTGCCATTAACATAATAAAGGAATTGCCAAACCACATCCATGCTCCAATTACACCTACAGCCACTTGTGCTGATACGGCGTGTCCCCAATAGTCTATATGATCCGATGTAATATGTAAGTTTAATAAAACTTGATTCACAGAACCATATTTCCAATCCAATAACCATCTAAATAAAAATGCTACTGACGTAGCTGCAATTAAGTTTGGTAAATAGAATAATGCTCTAAATACACCTAATCCACGCATTCTATATTTCATATCACTAAATACCATAGTAAGTAAAAAAGCGATCCCTAACTGAACTACAATATTTACTCCCCAAATCTTTACTGTATTCACAAGAGCTTTACGAAACAGAATATCACCAAATACTCTCTTGTAATTAGTAAGACCTGTTACCGCATAATCATTAAAGCCTGTATAGTTTGTAAAACTTAAAAATAATGTTCGCACAACTGGATAAATACTAAATATCATAAATACAATTAAAAACGGCGCAATAAAACTATATCCGTATCCATCCCGATTTTTTATTCCATGTGCTTTCTGCTTCATCACACGCGTCACCTCAACTCTTTCATTTAGGGTTATAATTTCTTAATGTTATATGCATAGTCCAACATATTATTTAAGAAATTAATGAATGTTAACCAGTAACATTCATTAATTTCCTATTGTTGTTTACTGTATATTATTGCGGAATCTCAATTTCTGGAAAGATTGCTTGAACGGATGCATAGAAAGTATTGATCGCATCCTCTTTGGTTGCTTCACCTTTCTGAACAGATTCAATTGCAGTTCCCCAAGCTTTATCAATATCAGTGTCATATCTTGTTACATTAGAGTAATCAATGTTTTGTGCTTCTTGCATGAAGAACTCATATGTTTTTTGACCACCGAAAGATTCATTTTCAAAATCTTTATTTGCTTCAAGTACCGCTTTATTAGAAACTACGTCTCCATTGGATTTCTCTAACCACCATTGAGATGACTCATCATTTAAAGTAACCCATTTAATGAAGTCCCAAGCAGCATCTTTGTTTTTACTGTAAGAGTTGATACCGATGAAGGAACCACCACCAAAGAAGGAAGTAGGTCCTTTACATACACCATAATTTCCTTTTAAATCACCAGCGTTATCACGAATAATTAACGCACCCCATGAAGGTAATACATAACTGAATACTTCTGTTGTATCTCCATCATAAGCTTTTAAATCATCATCACTCATAATTTCACTTGCATCAGCTGGAATAGGACCACTCATAGATGCCATCCAAGTAGAAGACCATTCTTGTGCAAATGCTGTATAACCTTTTGTATATAACTCAACAGCTGTATCCATATATGCTTTAATATGATCTGTTAAGTTTAATTTACCATCTTTTACCCATGGTGAATCTGAATATGCAAACCATCTTAAACATCCAGTGTCCGTAAAGATTTTATAGCCTTTACCATTAAGTTCTTCACCAGTTTTTGTGATAGTTGGGAAATCTGCAAATTTCTTACCGATTTCAGCTGGATCATCAGTTCCCCATACTTTTTTCGCAATATCACGACGGTATATAACACTACCAGGTGTTGTCTGGTAACTGATTGCTCTTACATGACCATCTGCATCTTGTCCAGCTTGCCAAACATAATCAACAATCTTGTCTTTATACTGATCAGCTTCATAGCTAGCTGATAAATCTTCAAAATATCCTGCTTCAAAGAAATTAGGAAGCATCTGTGGCTCACCCATGATAACATCAACTTCATCAGATTTTCCACCTAATGCTGTTGCTAATTTGGTTGGATAATCTGCTGTCTGAATGACAACAACTTCAACTTCTTTGCCAGTTTGTTTTTGGTACTCTTCAGCCCAAGTTTTTAAATCGTTTGTAGTTGCCCAGATAACTACTTTTTTGTCTGAGCCACCTTTGTCACTATCAGTTCCTGCACTTTCACTTTCACTGGTTGCTTTTGCTCCAGCTGAAGTATTTTCCTTATTATTACTGCCACATGCTACACTAGAAAGTACAAGCGCGCCAGTTAATAATACTGCTACGAATTTTTTTAATCTCATAAATATCCTCCTTTTCTTCAGAAACATTTCTGTTTCTTTGTACTTTAATTATACAAAAAACAAACTTTGAGATAATTACTCTTTTTTTTAAAAAAGTGCACTTTTTTTATTTTTATTGGTAAATATTTTCCAACAAAGTACCTATGTAACGTATCATTATTGTGAAAAATGTAGAATACCATATCTGGTATTCTACATTTTTTCGTTAATTATATAGTACTGTCATAATAGAATGAGCAGCAATCTTTACATAGTTACCTTGACCTTTATCTCGAAGAGTTACTTCTACTTCTCCTTGGGTTTTGTTTAGTAGCACAATTACTTTCTCTCCATCCGGATTGAGAAACCCAACCGCTTCCACTTTATCTGTATATCTGGTTACATATATCCTTTTTGCGCCTGGTTTTATATATCTACTAAATTGACCAATATAGTAATAAGATAATCTTTTTTCTAGAGAATCCGTTGCTCCTTCACACATCATTGGTGCAGCGCAATAATTACCAACATGATTTGGTCCGCCCTTCTCATCTAATAATAGATTCCAATCAATAAATCCATTTAATCCTGCATTAAAGTTACCAATCATATCATGTGCATACATCTCAGCTTTTTGTACTTCTCCAGAATCTGCAAACCTGGTATATTCCACACATCCTTCTGTAAAGTATATATCCATTTCCGGGTATACTTTTTTAACTAAATCGATGGCTTCAAAATGATCTCCTGTATACCAATGAACTGCGATTCCAGATACGTATTTTTTCGTATTCCCATCTTCAAGTGTAATCTTAGCGCGATCATAAACAGATTCTTTATTATGATCCCATATAAAAATCCTAATATGAGAAAGACCAGCTTTTTCTAAGGTAGGTCCTAAATACTCACGAACAAAATCACCTTCTTCTTTGGCTGAATACAAACAGGAATCCCATGCCTGTGTTGCTTCTGGCTCATTTTGAACGGTAACATAGCTAATATCAATACCTGCTGCTTGATAGGCTTTGATAAATTCCACAAAATAATTAGCCCAAGCTTGATAATATTCCTTTACTAGTTTTCCGCCATGATTCATCTCTTGATTGGTTTTCATAAATGCTGGTGGAGACCAAGGTGATGCTAAAAAACTGATTTGATTCTTACTTACTTGCATTGCTTCCTGAATCATCGGTAAGATTTCTTTGGTATCATGTTCAATGGAAAAGGTATCAAGTGACTCATCACCTTCTTCAATATATGTATAGTTCCCAAGGCCAAAATCACAACTATGAATTGTCACACGCCCCAGGTTGTATCGAAGTCCTGTGTCTCCAAAATAGCCCTCAATTACATTCTTCTGATTTTCTTTCCCTAACTTAGCATAATTATGGGCACTTGCTTCTGTAAAAGCTCCTCCAAATCCATTCATAGTCTCGCCTGTTACTTCTGGATATACGTTAAACACATGCATACAATCTTCCACAGAGGTGATATCCATAGTATCTTCTTTCCAAAATAGTTGCTTCTCGTAATTGGTGGTTATAGTTTTCATTTTACTCATTTATTTTCCTCCTTATTTGGCATTCCTTAGGTTAGCTTTACTACAATGTTTGCAACCTTACCTGTTCTTATGTCTAATGCTCTTTGACCCGATATTACTTGTTCCGATGTTACATAAGAACTTCCATCTACATATTGTAATTGAATGGATGATATCTTATATTGACCTGGAATATAGTCTTTTTGATTAGACAGTAGGTATGTCACGTTGATATTGCTAAGAAAAGCTGCTTCTATCTTTCGTTCCTCCCCAATCAAGTAGTGAGGTATTGTTGGTTGTAACGATAATGTTAATTCTTGATTTTTTATATTAAATGGATTCTTACCAAACATCATAATTTTCCACATATGAATAAATTCAACGGTAGAACCACTGAGTCTTGCAACAAAACCTTTCCCATGATACTTCTCATTTGGATTCTGACTACTTGCAATAAATGATGAATTTTCATAAATGCTTCTTCCATAAACACTTGGATCAAGGAAAGGAATGAGTGCTTTATGAGAATCTGTTATAAACTCTTCATAGAGTCCTGATTTCAATAACTCTAGTAAATACTTATATTCCATATGAAGCCAAATAGATTCATTTTCTAACCAACCAGGTGTAAATGCTTTACATCGGCCTAGCTCATAAGAGGCATCCTTAAGGGAAGCATTTACTTTATACATCGATAGTTTCTGATCAAATAAATCGCTCTCTTTTATATTGTGATACAATTCTTTTTTGTGTTCTATGGAATTACCTAGTTTTAAGTAACGAACTGGGCCTTCTAAGAATAGTGGGACTTTTCTTACTTCAAAATGTAATGGTTCTATGCCTTCTTCTGTTTCTACATATGATGTTACTTCATAAGAAAAATAGGTCGGGCAGATTCCATTTTCATAAGTACAAGCTTTGCGAATACCAACTCTAACCACGTGATACCATTTTTCTAATATAGCAATTAGTCTGTTTCCATCTATTGTTTTTCTTTGACCCGAAATATCCGCATAAGTTTTCTCACGGTACTTTTCTTTGGCATCATTGATTTTATTCCAGAAACCAATTACTTCATTCTGTGTTTCAATTGCCTGTATCTCTTCTTCAACACTTCGATCAAGTTCCTCTACAAATTCTGCAAGTTCTGATAAGAGTTCCATCTCTTTTGTGTATTTTTTAAGCATGCCTATGGTATAATCCAGATTACGTCCCAACTCATAAGTTTCCGCCATAGATGAGCCAAAGATTCCTGGCAAACCATTGAGAGCATCATACCAACCTGGCTTACCTCCTTCCATCTCAACACCCATTCCATAGGCATCCAAAGTTGCAAACTTAGTTGCAGATAATAAGATTAGCTTTTCCAATAGGCTTGAGTATACAACATCACCGTTACCATACTGGTTTCTCACTAACTTCTCAGCCGTATTTCTCTTACTGGATTCATCCAATGCATGATATTGACGAATTCCTTTTTCTGTTATGACATATCGTTTCTTTCTCTTATTAATGTTTACCTGCGAAAGGAAGTAGCTATATTCTTTCGCAAATAATAAATCTTCTTCTTTTTCCGGATATACATCCAAGTAATTTTCTATTAAATCCAGATTATATGTCCAATGATCCGACCAATATCCCTCACCAAAATTACCATTTACCAGGCTTTCTGCAACTTCCATCACCTGATTAAAAATATCTAAGCGGGTATTATCATGGTATAGTTCTAATTCATCTAATAACTTGAAGAATTCACCAGGAGTAAATGCTTTCACTACAGAAGCGATTGCCAAATCTTTTTTATCACTGGAAAGGAACTGAAAGATATATTCCGCATCGTCTTTTCTTATGGTATAACTTACTTTTTCAACCCCCAGTGGATTATAGCCATCTAATTGAATTAAGCTATAAAAACTCTTTATATTCACATCTCCCACGTAAGGTGCAAAGGAAACATCACATCTTCTGTTCTGATTTACATCACGGTAATTACCATTTCCTTGAGAAAAAAATTCTGGAAGCATACGAAAGAAATTATAATCTCGTTCGATATCACCATGTTTTCTGGAATATACATAAAAGATTTTGTTCTTACCAAGTACGATTGGATAACCACCTCGTAGTATATTATCTAAATAGGTATATTCACAATATGCATCAAATTCTTTGGAAGCCGTTTTGGTTTTTATCCCGCTACACAATTCATTTACAATACCATCTGCCTCTCTCTTTTTCTCTTTGAAATAATTGCTATCCATATTAGTTGAAACAAATGCCTTAAGTATTTCTTTATTGGCAACTTGACCGATTATCTGATACATAGTGATTACTTCACCTGGTAACAATTCTTTGGTTGTTCCATAAAAACTACAAGGTAATTGATTCTGTGTTACTTGTTTTTCCTCCTTTAATCCTTCTAACCCCTCTTCCATAAATCCAACTGCTTTATGCAAGGTGGTATCATACTGGAAGATCAACTCTGGATCTACAAATGGTTCTAACTTGGTTCCATCTTCTAAACATGCAAAGGAGAAATTGCCTCCAGGAATCTCTGAAACACTGGCTGAATCTTCTGTACTGGCTCTTACCTTAAAGTAGGGTATATTACTTTCTATCTCTTCCACTTGCATCCAAGCCTTAATGGTTTGACCCATCATTTTCATACTTTTTTCGTCAACACCATATGGTATTAATGCAGGCATACCATCAAGTACCTCAAAGTTTGCCTTCGTTTCACCAATATTCTGAATGGTTACCATACGAACTAATGCCCCCACCTTTTCTCCAGGCAAGGTATAATAAACAACTTTTGTCTCTACGTTATGTTCTTCATCTCGTTCTACTAATTCTAGTCCATTCATCTCAATTTTCATCTGATGATATTTGGATTCTTCTTGAAAAGGTTCAAAATACGTTCCATCTCTTTTTATAAAAGTTCGAAATCCTGTTCTTTTTACATTTTGATATGCTTGATGTGCCGGAAAGAATTCCATAATTGCATGATCCTTATCTTCCACACCAAAACAGACAACACATTGTCCACGGTTCACATAATAACACCAAATAGGTATCCCATTAATTCCGCTTATACCTGGTAAAAAACTTGAAAAAGTCGATCGTTTCCCGTAATTCTTCATCTCAAATGCATCTGCTTTTCTGTTCATTATGTCCTCCTGCTTGCAACGAATCTGCCAGCGTACTTTCTAATTAAAACTATTATTTTGATTTACTCTAATGCAATCACTATTTCATGAGTGGTCAGTTTATCCAATTGTTTTACTTGTTCTAATTCGATCACAGCGCTTTGATCGCTGATATCTAACTGTTTTCCATCAAGGTACATGGTGCTAATTTTATATTCACCATAATTCAACTTATTGGGATTCGCATAGATAATATGCCATAGCCTTTTACCAAACGTCATTGAAATCTCTGCTTTTCCGGAATCATCAAATTGTTCCTTTACAAGTTTAGGATTTAAGTGCAAGGCTCCCATATTCCCCTTCACACCAAACATTTCTGTTATAACAGTTAACATAAGCCAGCTGGCTGCTCCTGTTAAGTAATGATATAAACCTCTTCCTTCCCCGTTAAAATATTCAGGAATTCCTGGATAGATTTTACTTGTTTCAAAATTCATAGCTTGTCGGTATAAGGTACTAAGAGCTTTATAACCTTCTTTCACAAATCCCCTTTGGTACAAAGCATTGGCATACATGGTAGTCATATGTGAAAATACTGCTCCGTTTTCTTTATGACCATAGGCAAATCCAAACATTCGACCCAGATCTGTTTTTAGCTCATTAAAATTGGTATTTAATTTATACCCTCCTACCTTTTCATCATAAAGATATTTGTCAGCAGCTGCTGCCACCTTGGCAACTTGATCTTTTGTAGCTGTTCCAGACATAATTGTAAATACTTGACCAGTTAACATCATTCGGACATTATCCCCTGTACGTTCTACCTGACGTCCATGATTGTCATAATAACCATTGAACCAACCAGCTCCATTATCTTCCTCAAGCCATTCTGTTTTACGAATATGTTCCTTTATCCAATTGGATTTTTGTTCCAAACTCTCTCTAATAAATTCATAGGATAAGTAAACCAAATCACCTGATAAATTGTGTTTACAACGTTCACAGTATTGTTCTAAAATAGCTCGTTTTTTCTCAATGTCATCATAAATAGTTTCATCCTGGTTAAATAATAGTTCCATTTCCTTAGCAACAGCAATTTTAGAGAGATCTGTTTCTTGTTCTAACACAGTTACTAAGTCTGCCAAACTCTGTAAGTTAGCAGCATAGGCAGCCGTGAATGCTACACTTTCCCCTTTTTCATTGGCCATATCAAGTGCATCATTCCAATCCGCACCGCGTAGTCTCATATGATTATGGTCACCTACTTCATAAAAAGAAGTTAAATTCTGAACCAATAGATGTTCTAAAATTGTTCCCAAATAATCTCGCCCATTGGACGTTTTAAGAGTTAAGGAATCTTTTTCTGTCCATAACTCATCTTTTTTTGTCCCTCTTACTACTTGCTTATCTTTAAAGTAAGTGATTTCATTTAATAAAATTCCAATATCACCCGTCTGATCGATATAAAGTTTAGTAGTAAGCAGAGGCCAAACACCATGATCCATCCAAACACGTGTTATATTATTTCTGTCTGCGATAAACTCTCCAGGTTTATTACCGATTATGGTTGCATTGGTTCCATCGATACGAACACCAGCATAATTGTTGATTAACATTTCTTTCACACCATCTGGATTCATAATGAGAAGCGCTAGGCAATCCTGCCATAAATCTCTCCAGCCTCTTCCTCCTTTTCCATAATCATGGTGTGGAAGAAAAGAACAACCATACAATCTTCTTAATATTGGTTGAAAATTAACCCAGTACATAAAATTATCAAATCGTTTATCACCAGTACAGTAGGACACATTACATTTCTTTTCCCAATATTTTTTTGTAAATAAAAGTTTTTCTTCCACTTTTGAAGAGCTATTATACTGCATTACAATATCAGTAATTCTATTTTTATCTTCTTCTAATCCAATCAAGATTGTAAATATTTTAGATTCCTTCGGTTGTAATGTAACCGCTTCAAATCGTATTCCACCTATTGCTTCATAACCATCAAATTTGGATCCTGGTGGTTGGCATGGTAAGTCTTTCATTACTGCCAATGGTCTCTCAAAATCTCCACCATCACCAATATACTTTTCAACAATCGGATAGTAACCTTCTGGCTTTTCACCTTGATCTGTAACGCCACATACATAATAAGTAAGATGATTTGTTTGATGTCCCCTTTCATCAAAGGTAAGGGTTGGCGTAACTTCTACTCCATATTCTGTTGTTTCAATCCGATGAAGCAAGGAAGTCACATGTCGATGATCCCTTATATTATCCGCACTACGTCCATACAATGGGACTGCTGCTATTGGGGTAAAGGAAACCTTACTATCCCCTATATTAGTAATCTCAACATGCATAATCTCAGCTTGATGTTCTGTTGCTGGTACAAAAGATGTTATTCTAGAACGCAAACAATATTTTTTTGATTCCCGTGTCATTTGATGCCACATGATACCTGCCTGCAACATACTTACTTCTTGATTTTCTGTAAACAACGCGCTTTTTGCTTCTGCTGATACTCCAGTCGCTGACCAGCTACCTTGCTCCTTTATATGGCACCAAAAATTTCTCGTGGATTTATTATTATGCAGATCTTCAGAACTAACTGGAGTAAGCACAAAACTATTCTGTCCTGTTTTTAAATCACCACCTAGATTAGGCGAAATTGCTCCCTTCAAACCTTGTTCCCCAGCAATTGGAAAATATAAATAACTAATTTCTTCTGGATTACTCAGAGAAAATGTTCCTTTTTGATCTAAAAATGTATAATTCTTCAAGTCTGTCCTCCTATTTCTATCATTTTTACTTAAACACATTATAAAAAAAGCCCATTTCCTTAGAAACGGCTTTTTTTATAATTAGGTTCGTTTTTTTTATTTTTTTAAAGATTATTTTGAAGAAGTGGTTACACTATAAATGATTAAAATCTTAGTAAAATCTTTGGTTCTAAAACTTACCAAAAACGACAAAAATACTTTGACAAATACGTTAAATCTCGGTACAATATTCTTTTACTAGAATTATTGAGAAAGCGTATTTTTAAGGAGGATTATGGGAAATTCAGAGAACACAAAAGAACATTATGGACTGTTTACAGCTACCACTATGATTATTGGTATTGTAATAGGTTCAGGTATATTTTTTAAAAGCGATGATGTATTGTCTTACACAGGCGGTAACGTCTTATTAGGAGTCTTAGTATTTTGTATTGGTGCATTCAGTATTATATTTGGAAGTCTTTCCATAAGTGAAATTTCAATTCGTACCAAGAAAAACGGTGGCATAGTAGGTTATTATGAAGAATTTGTTTCCACAAAAGCTGCAAGTGCTTTTGGCTGGTTTCAAACCTTTGTATACTATCCTACCATTAATGCAGTAATATCATGGGTTGCAGCGATCTATATCTTTTCATTTTTTCAAATAGATGCAACGTTAGAAGCTCAAGTACTACTTGGATTTGTATTATTTACAATAATTTATGGAATAAACGTTTTTTCCTATAAATTAGGAGGTTACATCCAAAATATATCAACTATTATTAAATTAGTACCACTCATTTTAATCGCTGTAATCGGGATATTTTGGCTACATGCTGCTCCACAAATTCCAGCAGATGTAACAGTAATCGCAAAATCCGATGTAGGATTTAAATGGGTAGCTGCTTTAGCACCAATCGCCTTCTCTTTTGACGGATGGATTGTAGCTACTAGTATTTCTAACGAAGTAAAGAATCCTAAGAGAAACATGCCTTTGGCACTTATTATTGGACCTATTGTTGTCTTAGCAGTTTATTTAATGTATTTTATAGGGCTTAATAATATGTTAGGTTCCGAATTCATTATGTCAACAGGTAATACTGCGGTTAATATGGTAGGTACCTTATTATTCGGAAAATATGGTTCTAGTATTCTAATGGTATTCATTATTATTGCAATATTAGGAGTTATTAATGGAATATCACTTGGTAGTCTTCGTATGCCACAAGCCTTAGCAAGCAAGAACATGCTACCGGATTCAGAACGAATTGCTAAAATTCATCCAAAATATGAGATTTCTCTAAGATCTAGTTGGATTTCTTATATTGTTGTAGTAGTTTGGCTACTTCTTCATTACTTAACACAAAAAAGCGGCATTCTAAAAGGCGGAGATGTTAGTGAGATATCCATAGTTTTTAGTTACACTTGTTACGTGGTTTTATATTTCCGTGTTATCTTAATGAAAAAACAAAATATAATTCAAAGCTTTTTTAAAGGTATTATATGTCCTGTATTAGCTATGATTGGATCTGCCATCATTTTATTTGGTGGAATTGTTTCCAACCCACTTTATGTAACTAGTTTTATCGTATTTTGTTCTATCGTTTGCCTAATCGGTTATTTATATAACAGACGTGCATAACTATGAACCAAATTACCACAGAAGAATAAACGTACATCTTTAAAACAAGACGGTCGTAATATACTTACAATATTGCGACCGTCTTTTACTTTATATCAATTTGTATTTGGTTGGAGTTAGAAAATATAGTTTCATGTCTTTGTTTCTCTTATTCAACTGAATGTCCATTGCCTTATTCTTTTTACTTAGTGCCTCAGAATCAATTGATCCAATCATTTTTTCATCATAATAATTCCATACTGGGTTTTTCTTAAATCCATCAAACCCAGCTAAGGTAACTTTTTTTACAGATGCTTTAACTAACAATTTTAGTAACATCATTCCGGTACTATCCGATACATCAATAGACGAATTGAGAAGATCAGAATAGTTAACCACTCTGGCTTTCTTAGGAAGTTGCTTAATATTAGATGTATAGATAACATGTTCATCTGTAAGACTGTGTTTTATATTTTGGTATCTTCTCTCACTTCCAATAAAAACTAAATCTACTGGATAATCAGGCAGAAAATTCACAGCAATGATATATGGTTTCTTTTCTTCTATGTATGTTTTAATCATCTTTTTTTTAAGCTTTATACTTCGACCAGGTGCTAAAACTAATATCTCTCTACCTCTTAATTCAGCACGAATCCGCTCTACTTCCTCTAAATCATTTACATCATGTGTTTCGTAGTTATGATAGATTCCTTCGATAAACTCTTTGTCAAATATTTTCCTTTTATCATCCGGGATTTGATCAAGAAGGTTACCTATGATTCTTACTGGCACCGTTTGTTTCGCCAGCAAATGAGAGGCATAATTGGGATGGCAGCTCATAATAGATGCTAAAAAATAGCCTACGGAATATCCCCATGGCATTTTACTATAGATAGGTATTAAACTCTCATCAACAATTTCCAATAGAGGTAGCACATCGTATTGTTTTGTTATGCTATGATTCATATAATCCGTAATCAACTCTGTACATAAATTCCCCGCTCCTCTTCCCATTCCATATACAGAACAATCAATAATAATATCTCTTTTCAACGGAAAGCGAATCATAGCTTGTGCATTGGCAAATGCCAATTGGAGATTATTGTGTGAATGATAGCCTAATGCAATATTCTCCCCTAGATTTTTATCAATCAGTGATAGCATATGTACCATATCATCTTGATACATAGTGCCTAAAGTGTCTACAAAGTAAAAAGCATATGGTTTTAATGTGTTTATTTCTTTTATTAAGGTTAATAGATTTCCATCATTATAATTAGCAGAACCTACCGGCTGCATAAAAACCAAATAACCTTTATTCATGAGTATTTTAGCATACTCAAATGCTTTTTTCTTCTCGTCAAGATGAAATGTCAAACGAATTCCTTTTACAATTGCGTCTTTTGCATTGGATAGCAAGTTCGGATGTATTTCCTTTTCACCAATCGCTATCATGGCAACATAAAGTGCATTTTCATTTCTCTTGATAAGAAGTGGGTTTATTTCAAGTGTGTCTGAAAACAAAGAATAACTTTCATCATATTCCTTTTCTGTAAGGAAACCACATTCAATAATATCCACATTTGATATTGATAAACGCTTTATTATATTTTGTACTGTTTCCTTTCCGAATTTCCAATTATTAATATATCCGCCATCTCGTAACGTACAATCTAATAATTTTATTCTACTCATAAGAATCTCCTCTATTCTCTCGCATTACTTGAATTATTTGTTCTCTTTGCTTTTCTTTAAAAATAGCATCCGCAATTTCGAAATCAATCGGATCATTAATATCTGTGGCTTCAATTTTATCAACTTTTGCAAGATATGGCTTCTTTCCAGTTCTCCGCTCTTCGTTAATAAGTAAATGATAAGGATATATATATAGCCCCGTAGTTTCAGCATAGATTGGTGCTAAATCTTGTGTTTTCTGTACCTTATCTATTTGAAAATTCATCGGCTTGTTGTCCTTCCATAAGAATTCTTTTAACTCCGTAACGCTTAATGCAGAATCAAATGCTCCACTTAATACCATATCTAAAGCATGTTGTATGGTACTTGCCTTTAAGAAAGGAGCTGTCGCGTGAGTTAATACATAAAAGTCTGACTTTACGTCCATGGCAAATGCTTTTAGCACATCTAGAATAAGGGTATCCTTACCATCTAATGTTTCACTTCTACTTAAGTAATGCACTCCACTCGGTAAGAAATCTTTAATCTTTGGATTGCTACAATATACATAGATTTCATCAATCCCATTTACTTCCTTCAACGATTTTAATATATAATGTATGAGTGGTTCTCCATTGGTGAAAGCTTTGGTATTTTTACCTTGTAATCTTTCATTTGTCATTTTTATTGGCACAAATGCAGTCACTCTATTCATGCAGAACACCTTCCTCCTCTAATAAAACTCGTTGATTAATTTCATTTTCTTGATATTGTTTTATTACCTCAATAATTTTATTGTATACAGGATCCTGTTCTTCATTTTCTTTCTGTCTTAAGGCGTATTGCATGGCTTTCATTTTACCCTCTAATATCATAGTATAAGTTGCTTCTTTGCTTTCAATCTCTAATTCGAGTTGGGAATTTTTAAGTGTTTTACTTTCCTTTAACGATAACATTATTTCTCTAATTTCCTCCTTTTCGCAATAAACCCATAATTCTTTTCTTGTTCGTTTTTTATATTTATGATTGTCTTTTCTTTGGGAATCTATCTTTATCTGGATTACGATAAAATAACAATGGTTTAATCTTGAATCCAATAAGAATTCATAACGTTTTCCATAATTCAAAAATATCATGATATCCTCTAAAGCATTCCTAACATAATTGCTTTTATGCGACTGTCCAAGGATATACTGCCCACCGTCAATATATATACTACCCGTATGATTTTTACTGTCTGGTTCGAATTGCAATGTTTTGAAAAAATGTTCTAGGTAAGTAGTTGTAATATTTTGAGTTATAATTTTATGTGACTGATAAACTCTTTCAATAACCTTTGCCGTTACATACATGTCGTGTAATCTTTCATAATGAATCTCTATGTCAGTGCCAAAACTCATCGCATTACTTGCGACTTTAGACATTCCTCCAATTGATGTAGAACTGGCTGTTACAACTAAGTGAATATTTCCCTCTAATACAAAGGGCAAGAGTTCAGATGGAAGTACATTATCAAGAATGATGGACTCTGGTATCACCCTATGATAATTGATCCACCGATCCTTCGGATGTGGTTTTACTACTATGGTGTAACCATCTCCAAAATAGTCCAACAACAAAGTAGTGATGCACTCCTGTACTGCAAGGTTTTTAATGGTAAGTGTTCTTAGAAACTGTGTCATAAATACCAAGATTTTTTCAGTATTTTGGAATCTATATTTCTTCGCACCATATAATTTTAGCAGGTCATCAACTAGTTGTTTTGGCAATCTATTCACAATATGATAAATGGAAAAGTCTACTGCCCTGTGATCTAAAAACCCCATTGGTTGGTTCCTTAAATCACATAACTTTTCAACCACCGTATCACTTCTTCCAGCACCCTTTAAGTAATTACAGATAACGTAATTTGATAGGTTCATATTTTTAATAATGGTAAGATATCTCTCTTGATCACCTAACATGCCACTTGCATCTTCAAAATAAGAATATGGAATCTTATGATATAAAAGATAAACACCAACAGACCACTGATCCGATGCTACATATATTTTCTGGAATTGCTGGAACCCTGTTGGATACCAGTTATCTACTGCCCTACATATATTATGAATCACCTCTAATATATCTGCTTCGCCACTTTGCTGATTTAGTGTTTTTCCATGGCTCATGCGGAATGAGCCTTCTGGTACAGAAATAATTTGATGAAACCAAGAAAATCCTCTTAATTTGTTTAAAAACACCTGTAGCTCTTCTTTTGGTAGCATGTGTTCAACAACCATAAACACAGCTTCTTCTTGGTTATGATAAGCTAATTTGTGCACAATACAACATAATACATGATATGATGTAGACGCATGATATAAAATCATACCGCTCCTCCTTCTAGTTCTTCTAACAGTTGCATTAGACCCTCTTTGGAATAGTTTAATATCTCATTCATATCTTCGGAACAAACTTGAAAATCAGTATTCATATTTTTATAAGCTACAAAAGCGGTAAAAAAATCTTCCATTGCACCAAATATTGTTTTCTTTTTCACTTCATCCATAAATTTAGGTTGCACAAATGATAGTTCTTTCAAACCGGAACTAGAATTTTCTGAAGAATCTTTGGCATATACGCCTGTAACAAAAGGGGTATCCATTTGCAGTATTTGATATAGCATAGAAAGTTCCCTAGCATCTTTATTTAAGAATTGACTCATGGACACCACTTCCATTTGGATATTAGGGTTGATTTCATAAGCATATTCCTTAAAATAAGATAAAGCTTGCTTCCCTGGCATAGGATCAATGACTAGAATCCTGTCTTCTTTTTCTAAATAGTATTTTAAGTACTCTTTTATTATCTCTTTCTTCTTCCTTCTTGCCTTTTTGGTCGCAACCTCAATAAATTCTTCTTTGCAGATTTTTAATGGCTGATGTGGAAATGTAAGTCCCAATGAGTACGCTAAACGGTCCGCTGAAAATCTCTCTACAATACAACTATCTTCTATTAGTCTACTCCACTCTTGTTTTGTCGCTGGTATTGAGCCCACAAATCCAGTCCATATACATGGTTTTAGCTTACCAAAATGTCTTTCGTAAAGAATAGAACAGATAGATTCAGGGTCACATAACATGATTACAGTCGCTCCACTTTTTCTAGCACTTTGATAAGTCATATCTAATAAGGAATAGATAATCGGCGCAATATAAAGATAAATACTTTCATACAGATTCTTATGATTAAAGTGTCCACTAAAAAGTTCAAGTCCTGCTAGCGTTTCATAAACTTCCTTAAATTCGCTTGTTAGGTTTGGTAAAGGAATGCTTCTCATAATTTCTTTTGCAGAACGATAATATAACGTGGTGGCATGCTTTCTTTTTCCGTATTTAATCACTTTATTAAAATTACCACTTAATACAGCAATCTCTTCCTTCTTAATAACGCCATCCTTGCTTTTTACAAAATCATTCATCATTTCTTGAAACGATTTCGAATGTTCATTAGAAACACGAATATCTAATATATCAATACCTACATCACATAAAATATTACGAATATCCTCTACAGAATAACTAGATTCAAGAATACAAATAATGTCGATATGATTATAGGCCGCAATTTCTAATACTTGTTTTATATATGGATTAACGACGATAAGTCTTTTTAGCATTGAGAGTTCCATATCTTTGTTCATAGAGACACCCAATTTCCTTGAAATATCATCATAAATACTTTCAATTGTTCTCAAACTATTTTCACTCTTTATCCTTAGGTTTTTAAACCCTGATAACTGATACTCTTCTTCTATCTTTTGATACATAGATTCTTTATCAAGCGTAACTTCTAATAATGTGCCAAATAAATCCGTTACAATATAGGACAAAGACATAAGTGCCATTGCATATTGATATACTTTTGGTCGTCTATATATTCTAGCAATACACTTTTTCCCAGGAGCCAACCCACTGATCATATAGCGCCTCCACGGAACACGACAATCCATATTTATTTTTAGTAAATGATAACCAAATATGATGGGCTTTTTCATAATCCATTCTTTATTGCCTGTAACAAATGCCTCTGTAAAAAAAGCAATGTCTGCACTACCACTTGTAAGTATTTGGTAAATTGTTTTCATTATTTTTTTTGGTAACCTCGCCACCATGTAATCTCCTCGTCAATCAGGAATATAGTATTAGTGACTCTATTGTAGCGCTATAATGTTAAAAGAAAATCTATATTTTGTAAATTTTAGTAACATAACTATAAAAAAAGTTCCACATCAAACTGGGAATTGATGTAGAACTTTTATGATTCTATGTATTATTAACGATACTCATGTGGAATATGAGAAATAAAACACATACCTTTAATATGGATCTTTTTATTTTCTAAACACAAATGAAATTAGTTCAAATAAATGTCTTCCTTGGAATAGATCGGTAAAGTAACCACCAAAGTTATCCTCTATCTTAAAATAAATAGAATGTCTTCCAACTACATTCTTAACAATACCATGAATAGTTCCATCATCTGGCCCAACGTCTATGCATCCAATCTCTTGTCCTGCTTCATAATCGTCAATTATGATATGAATTTTAGATACACATCCCATGCCAAGAATATTGGCACTGAACTCCATGGTTTTACTGCTAAAGTCTTCACCAAAATCAAAATACCTATATCCAATAATGCTTCCAGTCGTAATTCCAGTTATCACTCTTGTAAAAACATTCTTTTCCGTAATAATACATCCGCCCTTCAGTACACATGCCAGATCGGCTGTAATTATTTCATATGGCGAAAGTGATTGCTGAAACCCGAGTGATGTCATCTCTACCTGAGGTATAGAACCATCTGGAAGAAGTTCAATCGCTTCCACGCACCCACGTCTTGACATAATAGTTCCATTGGTCATACGATGATAGAAAATATACCATTGTCCTTTTATGTTACAGATGGAACCATGATTATTTCCTGCAGGATAATCCACGCCATTGTCAACGATAATCCCCCTATATACAAAAGGACCAGTAGGAGATTTTGAAGTGGCATAGACTAGTCTACTTCCCTTCTTTGGCGAATAAATCATATAGTAGGTATCTCCTACTTTTCTAGGAGAACATGCTTCAAAGAACTCGTATGGTGATTCCACTGGGATAATATCAGCAACAAACGAATCTTCCATAATCTCAAACATATTATTGGCATTTAGTTCTGCCATATAGGAACTTAGAAAACCACAGTATATGTAAACTCTTCCGTCATCATCAACCAAAACTCCCGGGTCAACAAAAACGCTATCGGTCAGTACTTTATCGGAATTCTCAGGAATTTTATATTGTGAGAGAAGCTTAAAAGGACCTTCCGGTCGTTCACTTACTGCTACACAACCCTTCGCATTAAAAATATAGGCATAGAGATAATACTTTCCATCTTTTTCAATGACGTCCGGCGCATATAACTCATGGTCTGTCCAAGATGTATCACTGTCATGATCATTATCGATTCTGGTATGAAACGCATCACCGTGGCAAACCCATTGGTTTAGATTGTCAACATGTGCTGACCAAACTTTCAACTTATAATCACAAAATTTATCAGATCCAGCAGTATCATGTGATCCATAAACGTAAACTCGATCACCAAACACTCTCGGTTCTCCGTCGGGAATATACTCCCATGTGGGTAGATATGGATTTGGCATTTTTACCTCCTTGTGCATACTTTATTTATCTGTTATATTACTTGTAGTATATTACTCTGAACATACTGTTGCTATAATTAAATAGACAAGTTTTAGCACAATACAGACATAAGAAAGGTTCTATTCACTATGGATACAATGTACCTACGATATTTTGATAACGAGGAAGAGATACCACTTTTCATCCAATTTGGTAATCATAATACAGACTTAATAATGCATACTCATGCTGATTTCTCAGAATTGGTGATTGTACTAAATGGTACTGCTATGCATAAAGTAAATACTGAATCCTACTTTATCAAAAAGGGGGATGTGTTTGTCATCAGCAATAATACAGCTCATGGTTACATAAATACCCATGATTTTCATATCTGTAATATTATGTATCGCCCTGAAAAACTACAAGTATCAAATTCCGATATACGTAAATTAGCTGGTTTTCATGCACTTTTCGTAATAGAGCCCTATCTTACGAAAGAGTATACCTTTGTCAGTAGACTTCAATTACATCTTACCAATTTTGAATATGTCAGTAATATTCTTAATTGTATGCTACTTGAATACGAAAAGAAAATTGACGGCTGGAAAACCTTCCTGGATGCACAATTTATGTCTCTCATTGTTTATCTCTCCAGATTGTATAGTTTACCATCCTCTAACTCCAACTCTCATGTAATCAATATTGCTAAATCTGTTTCTTATATGGAAAGCCATTTTACCGAATTAATATCTATCGATGAACTTGCAGCACAATCCTGTTTTTCAACCAGGCACTTTACTAGGGTATTTCGAGACACCTATCAAACTACACCTGGGAACTATATAATATTACTTAGATTGCAGCATGCATGCTCCTTGCTCAAAAATACAACACTTAGTATAACCGATATAGCAATTCAAAGTGGATTTAATAGTGGTAACTATTTTACTAGACTGTTTCATAATTATTTTCACGTAACTCCAAAAGAATACCGTAGTCAGAACAAATAGTTATAATTCAAGCTCAGTCTTCTTTCTGTATCTCATGCAACATGTTACATGGAAATTGAGTGCCACACTGATTGCATTCTATATACTCTCGACTATTTGTGTTTTCCCGTTTATCATATTGGTAGGATAAAAATTCTACTGAATTCATCAGACCCGGTTTATCTGAATCAATCTTATAGGAATAGACATAGCTTGCCTCATGTCTTAGTGTCAAGTCACTACCATTGCAAACTGGGCATTTATATTCCATTTCTTTCATGCTTATAATTCTCCTTATATATATCATTGTTCTTTAGTATAAGTAAAAATCATTACTCTAATACATTTACACAATTAATAAAATACTTATAAATGAATGTAAATATTTTATCTTTTTTCCATATTATAATTGTAAATTCAATTGTGTGAGGTAATAATGGACATTCATGTGGTAAAAACAGGAGAGACAATTGAAGAAATTGCAGCAATGTATGGTGTATTAACACAAAAAATAATTCGAGATAATGAATTGAATTATCTAGATAACTTAGTTCCAGGGCAAGTCATTATCATAACATATCCAGAAAATATTTATGTTGTACAATCAGGCGATACACTGCGAGGGATAGCAAACAAGAACAATGTATCAATTTTACAATTATTTAGAAATAATCCTTTCCTTTTTGATAGAAAAAATTTATATCCAGGTGAAACTTTAGTTTTGAACTATAATAATACTTTGGGCAGAATGTCTGTAGGAGGATTTGCATACCCTTATATCGATAGAAACATATTGACTAAAACTTTGCCATATCTAACTTATTTAACTATATTTAATTACACATTATCAAGTGATGGTAAAGTAGTTTCATATTATGATGATTCAGATATTATTCAGACCTGCAAAAATTTTGGTGTTGCACCATTAATGCTTTTAACAACACTAACTACTAGAGGCGTTCCAAATATAGAAGCTGTATACGATATATTATCAAATGAAGCTCTTGTTGATAAATATGTCAATACTATACTCAATTTAGTAAAATCGAAAGGATATTATGGAATAAATGTATCGTTTCAGTATTTAAATACATCTAATGAACATCTATATATAAAATTACTCGAAAAAATCTCAGACAAATCAAATGAATTAGGGTATCCCTTATTTGTATCCGTTAATCCTAATAAAACAGTTATAGAAAACAGAATGGTTTTTGAGCAGGTTGACTATTCGGGTTATAATGATTTAGCCGATAGTATTTCGTTTTTGTCTTATCATTTTGGATATAATTTTGGTCCTCCTGCACCGATCGGTTCAATTAAAGAGATTCAAGAAATTCTCGATTATGTATTGAATTATATCTCTCCACAAAAAATCAATATCGGATTTCCTACTTTTGGCTATGATTGGGAACTTCCTTATATTATAGGGTTTTCAAAGGCTACTTCTATCACTTTAGATTCTATTCTAGACTTAGCCCGTAGCATTAACGCTATGATAGAATTTGATGAAATATCAAAAACGCCGTATATTAGGTATACAGAGCATGACACAGGAATACAGCACATCATATGGTTTGTAGACGCACGTACTATAAACTATTTATTGACATTAGTAATAGATAACAATCTACAAGGTACTGGGATTTGGAATATAATGAAATATTATCCACAATTATGGTTAGTTATAAATTCTCAGTATGAGATAGTAAAAATTCACTTTTAAATTATTTCATGAAATTAAAAATACCCCACGTTCCCAATATGACAATAGTAAAAATAGAAGCTAAAGCATAACAATTTCCTAATACTTTTTCAATTTTATCATTCTTCTTTCTTAAAAGTTTAATGACTAATACATTCAACACTAAAATTAATATTCCGATACAGCCATTGAGAAGAAGATTGAATCTCATAGTTGAAAAACTCTCCCATGAAATAAATTTCTGAATGATATGATAGCAATTCAAACCTAAGACTAAATATCCAACTATAGAAAAACCAATCCACTTAGCTACATGATTTCCTTCCTTATTATCTAATTTACCTTTCATGATTCTAGATCTGACAAACAAAATAATGAGATAAATGATATTAATTATAATGGTTATTGCAAAGAAAGCTAAAATAGTATAAGTTAGTAATCTTTTCATATCATCTTTTAGTGAAACCGGAATATAATCGATGATGTTAGAGTATTTTATAACTTTATTGTTTTTTACCACAAATGTACATTTTGTTCCATCATCCACACTTTGATATAGATATGGTTTTATTTGATTATATAACGAACCATCTACTGATATCTGTGTATCATTCACTGCATTTACATGAATTGATGATGGTATCAAATAAAGTAATTGGCTAATACCATGGTGTACTTCTCTAAAGTCTCTATATCTTCCCTCAACAATTTTTGTACTGGGCAATTTATCCTCTGGTTGTTCCAATGTTATTTCTTTTGCCTTAACCGTTTCAAATCCTAATTCTTGCACCATTTTTATTCCATTACCTGCATCTGTATTCGCAATAATTGCAATTGCGTAATCTTCTTCAGGAACTACTGCAAAAAATGAAGCAAAATTCTGTGTTCCACCATTATGCCAAAAAGTATCATATTCTCCTTGGTATTCAATGAATCCATGTGCTATACCTGCAACTTCCTTATTAGCACCATAGCTAGTGGATAGAAGGTGGTTAATTCCATCTTTACTATCAAACAGAACTGGATTTTCATCTTCCTTGCATAGCGTGTTACCAAATTGGGCTAGCTCCCAAACCGTACCATTGGCACTTCCTGCAGGATACATTGGTACATAAGACCAACCTGCATCTTCAAAGTTACCTTTGTTATCTACAACATAACCTTTGGACTTATTTTCTTGTATATATTTATTATCAGAAATATCAGGATTTAATGTTGCATGTTCCATACCTGCCACATCAAAAATATTCTTTTGTACATACTGATACATTGGTTCACCACTAATACATTCAATAATATATCCTGCAAGTCCAGCACTATAATTAGAATAACTCATTGCGTAGCCGGGTTCATGAATCTGAGCAACTTTATTTTCATAAAGTGCTGTTTTTAAATCTGGAATCTCATTTTCCTTACAAAATAGATGAATTATATAATCATCATATCCTGCTTGATGATTCATAAGATCTAGCATTGTAATTGGCTTACTATACTTTGTCTCCAGTTTAAAATCATTAGGTAAATACTCTCTAATATCTCTATTTAAATCAATTTTCCCACTTTGTACAAGCTGCATTGCACTGGTCCATGTAAATAATTTTGATACCGATCCATATTCAAAAACTGTAGTTTTTGGATCAACTAATACCTTATTCTTAACATCCGCATATCCATATCCTTTTTCAAAAACAACCTCTCCATCCTTAACAATCGCAATTGCACATCCTGCAACACTACTTCCTATGTATTCTGAACATCTTTCATCACATAACTGTTCAATATCATCACTTGAAATACCGGATGGTGTTTCCCATTTTTTTATTTCCTCTGCACTAACATTCACTACCAATAGATTCCCTACTATAATAAATAAAATTAAGGTTCTATAATAATTGTTGGGGTGTGTTGAAAAACATATTTCAACAATTATTTTTTTATAGTAAAATGCATCTATAAGAAGCCTCTAACCAAATGCGCGTCGTCCAAAACAAACATTAAAAGGA
>JAEZUR010000113.1 GCA_023420935.1 Bacillota bacterium
TAAATGCTTCGTTCGACTTGCATGTGTTAAGCACGCCGCCAGCGTTCATCCTGAGCCAGGATCAAACTCTCAAATTAAAATGTTTTAATTGATTATTCAATCTTTTTCAGAATTAACTGGCTAATTATTTTAGCTCGCTAAATCCTAAGCGAATTGCTTCGCTTTCTTTTTACTGTTTTAGGTCGTGTCCTGTTTTCACAAAACACTGTTCTAGAATCATTTCTGATTCTTTATGAAAATCTATTTTATATAGAATTTTCAGGGTTGTTTCACTGTTCAGTTATCAATGTTCTAAGCTTTGACAATCTCTTATCTCTACTTGTTGTTTGCGCTGTTTTTCGAGCGCTTGTTTAATATAACATGTTTGAAATTGTTTGTCAACAACTTTTTTTTATTTTTATTTTCTGATTATTTTGCTCTATTTTTCCTGAGCGGATTTATAGAATAACATTTATATATACAAATGTCAACAACTTTAACATAATTATTTTAATTTCTTTTTAAAATGCACTAAAAGCCAATAAATCTACAGCAATCTACATGAGTAATATCCGCACTTAATCTCTAACGCGTGCAATTTGCTTATAAAATAGATAACCAGAGTTTCTAAACAAACTTGTAAAGTATTGTTTATATAATAGATACAATTTATTCCCTATGGCTTCAATATCATTATTACACACTAATTTATATGCAGCATCTGTTAAATCCGGTAAACTACCTGCAAAGAATTCTTTTATTTTGTTCTCAAAACCAGCTATATCTTTTGCTTTATGTAAGACAACATTTTCCGGAAGCCATTCTCTATAAATCTCGATATCTCGAACTAGCACTGGAATTCCAGTTGCCATTGCTTCTAATAAAACAATACCTTCCGTCTCTTCCCAGGTAGGAAACCAAAATAGATCAGCTCCCGCATATGCTTTTATTAGTTGGTTCTTTTCAACGTATCCTGCAAATATCAAGTTTGGCAACTCTACTTTTAATGCATTTTTGATAGTTGTAGGAATCAATTTGGGATCCGTATATCCAAACCAGATGAATTTATATTGTGGTAATCTCTTGGCCATTTCCACAAAATCAAGAATACCCTTTCGCTCTATATAATGCCCAACTCCGATTATTACTTTCTCATTCTCTCGTATGTTATATGTTTTACGAAATTCAGAGGTGTCGCTTTTCTTTCCTGTATATTCCTTTAAGTCTATTCCATTACTCAATGCTACAATTGGCTTTTTGAGTCCATATCCCATTAAGATTCTTTTGGAATAATCGGTAGGTGTTATGATTAGATCTCCTAGGGAATAACAAAATTTTAACCACTGTTTAAAAAGAGGTGCTATTAGATTCGAACCAGTAAAGGATCGTTTAAAATCTTCCATAGTGGAATGACCGTAATATACTATTTTCTTACCATGAATCTTGGCTCTTAACGCCATCATAACTGAGTTAGGGAAAACTGTATTCAAATGTACTATATCATAATACTCCTCTGAATTTTCTGTATAATCTACATTATTTTTACGAAGAGCTTCTATTTGATTGTCGATTGCTCTTCCAATACCACTTTTTCTTATGACATCATATGACCCCTTAAACACTAAAACTCTCATCTTTCTCCTCCTATGCAAAGTAATTGAACGCTCCATTACAAATCAAACTAATAAATAATGTATAAAGAAATATTGATATAGGTTTACCAACAAGTATAATGATCAAATACCGTTTAAAGGAAATACTGGTTGTTCCTGCCATAAAACATAGAAAATCATCTGGTGCAATTGGGAAGAATATTGCCATGGCAAATAATCGTTCAAACCTTTTCGGATTTTTATCAAGCCAGCTTTCATATTTACTATATATTTTTTTACTTGCTACTGTTTTTAATATGTCTTTTCCATAGATACGTGCAATTAAAAAAGCTATAATTGATCCGATACATATACCAATATAGTTATAAAGGAATCCTTCCGTAATACCAAATATCCACACTCCAGCCGCACATCCCGTGGCTCCAGGAAGTATTGGCACAACTACTTGAATTGCCTGAATAAATATAAAGAGCAACGGTCCTAATATTCCTAGTGGCAGTATTAACTGGGCAAGTCTTTCCTTTGAGGAAAACCACCCTGCCTGATATCCATATAGTATTAAAAATATCATTAAGCCTAAACCTACTATAATAGATAACTTACGAATTATTTTCATAGTGTTTCCTTTCATATTGCTATTTAATGCATTATTTGCATCACAAACTACCTGTGTCTATTATTAAAACGAGAGAAACAAGCTTTTTACTTCAAATATTTATTTTTTTATGATTCGACGATTAATTACTAGCAAGATTTTCCGTTTTAATACGCAATTTCATGATCAGATGAATTTTCATATAATAAAAAATCACCTGTTGCAAAATACAACAAGTGATAAATTATAATTACATATGTAAAGTCCCGAAACACAAACATTTTAATCCACTAGGCACTTCTTTTTAAATACTAATTAAGAGTTAAATTTTATATTAATATAATCCTTAATTACTTCCACACATTTATCTCTTCCGATCCGATCACTATTTAATACAAGATCATAATTGATAGGATTCGTCCATATTTTCCCGCCAGTATAATAATTGTAATATTTTGCTCTGTATTTATCTGTACTATGTATTAATTGGTGAGCACGTTCTTCCGAAACATACAATTTCTTCATGACAGATTCTACACAAGCTTTTCTTGGTGCTTCTATGTAAATACTAATCACATTGCTATAATCCTTCAATATATGATCCGCACATTTTCCAACTATAATACAGCTTTCACTCTTGGCTAAATTGCGAATTAACTCAGCCTGAATATTAAATACATTAATATCTGATATAAAGTCTTTTTCCTGTGGCTCTAACACACTTGAAAATGGAACCTTACGTAGAAAATTAGTAATATATTTTCCTCGGAGTTTTTCATCTACATCTATGAATACACCTTCATCAATACCTGTTTGTTCCGACGCCATTGTTAGCAATTGCCTATCATAACATGGAATTCCAAGTAACTCTCCTAATTTGGTAGCCACTTCTTTACCGCCACTTCCAAAGCCTCTAGCAATGGTAATTACATAGTTTCTCATGTATTTGCCCTCCCATTCTCTTCTTAAATATTAATGTTTTATAATGTTAGAACTGCTTCTTTATATATGTTTATCTATTATCTACTCTGCGTCAGCCTTTAAAACTGCATTTAACATTACAGTTGCACCTTCAGTACAATGCTCCGGTGTAGAATACTCAGGTTCACAATGGGATAAACCATCTTTTGATTGGACAAAAATCATGGTTGTTGGAAGCATATATGCTGCAAACTGTGCATCATGTCCAGCGCCAGAATGAATGTACTGATGCTTGATACCAGCCTCTTCTGCTGCTTCTTTCACATAACCAACTAACTTCTCATCCCAATATACCGTATCACGATTCCATGCCTTCAAAACTTCACAAGTACATCCTACCCATGTTTTATCTGCACAGCTCTTTACTATAGAAAGAACTTTTTCTAAAACAACAGGATCTTCATGTCTTGCATCAAAAGAGAAATCAAAGAAATCTGGTACACAAGTGTGTACACATGGATGACAAATCACTTCTCCTGTTGTGTAAACCAAATCTGAAATTCCTAATTTATCAATCTCCTCGTGAAGATAACATAAAGCCTTAGATGCAGCAAAAAATGCATCTTTTCGTTTTGGCATAGGGAACGTACCTGCATGTGTGGTCTGACCATAGAATTTCAAACGGTAGTTAAACATACCAAGAACACAATCAACAACGCCGATGTCATTTCCGTTATCCTCTAAAATAGGACCTTGTTCAATATGCGCTTCAAACATATATTTATACGTATCTGGATTAAGTCTGTATTTCTTATCCCCCTTAAATCCTGACTTTTCAAGTGCTTCACCAAATGTTTTATCTGGATCTAGAATACTCTTTGACGCCATCATATCCTCATATTTGAATTTACTTCTGATATCCTCTGGTAGATAATCATAACATACGATTCCAGAACACATCATAGCTGGTGGATAAAGAGAACCTTCTTCATTGGTCCAAATCATAGCCGTCAGTGGATGTTTATGTGATATGTTCTGTTCCACAACCGTTTCCAAAACCTCCATGGCTGAAATAACACCTAAAATCCCATCGTAATTGCCACCATTTTTTACAGAGTCACAATGGGAAGCCATAACAATCCTTTGAGCATTGGAATCAGAGCCAGGAATGGTAGCATAGACATTGGCTACGTCATCCATTTCTATCACAGCTCCAATGGCTTCCATTCTTTTCATAAATTCCTTCCTTGCTAAGATTGCTTCCAAGGACAAGGAATACCTTGTAATACCACCATGTCCTGCATCACCAAACTGGCTCATGGTTGTTATTTTATCTTTCATTCTTTCTAAACTGCATTTATACATAATAAGCACTTCCCTCTCTATGATATTTCAACTCGTTTTCCTGTTAGAATTGCACCTGCTGGACAAACCACTTTACATAATTGACATCCTACACATTTCTTCCCATTCATAATTGGCTTACCATTATCATCTCTACTGATTGCTTGATGTCCTCCATCATAACATGATAGGTAGCATCTACCACAAGCGACGCATAAAGTCCGATCAAATCTAGGATAACAGATGGAGTGTCGATCTAACTTATCTGCTGGAATCAAGTTAGCTAACGCGTTGCCTACTATCTGAGACACCCTGGTATAGCCACTCATTCGTAGGTAATTGCTTAGTCCATCCAAAAAATCATCTATAATACGATATCCATACTGCATGACTGCTGTAGTAACTTGAACTGTTTCACAACCCAATGCCAAAAATTCAGCTGCGTCTTTCCATGTTTCAATTCCACCCATACCACTAATTGGTATCTGGTTCAATCGTTCACTGGTTTTCATATCATGTATAAATCGTAGAGCAATTGGCTTAACTGCTTTACCTGAATATCCTCCTACGGAAGATTTACCAACAACATCTGGTCCAGAGGAAAATGTACTCAGATTAACATTCATAACACTTTTAATGGTATTGATTGCTGCGAGACCATCTGCTCCTGCTTCCACTGCGGCTATTGCTGGAACTTCCATATTCGTAATATTAGGGGTCATCTTTGCCAAGATTGGAAGTCTGGTTCCTTTTCTAGTCGCTTCTGTGTATCGTCTCACCAGTTCTATATTGGTACCAACGTCACTGCCAAGCCCTTCCCCAGTCATATGGGGACACGAGAAATTACATTCAATGATATCTGCTCCAGCTTCTTCCATCTTCTTAGCAAGAAACGTCCACTCCTCTTCATTTTGTCCCATAATGGATGCAATCATCACTTTCGTCGGATAATCTTTCTTCAGTTTCTTAATAAAATCTATGTTTTCTTCAAAGGTATGATCTGAAATCTGCTCGATGTTCTTAAATCCTACCCATGGAGTATTTTCTTTCTCTAATGTATCAAATCTTGGTGAAACTTCCTGTGGAACGAATAATCCTATGGTTTTAAATGCAACTCCTGCCCACCCCATATCAAATGCTTTCGCTACCATTTCATAATTACTACCTACAATGGAAGAGGATAAGAAAAATGGATTTTCGCAAGGAACTCCACAAAAATCAATGGACAAATCCATCTCTTCTATTTCATTCGTCTCTACCACTGGATTCACAGAACCAAGTATACTATGTATGTTAATTGGGCTATCTATTTTACCCCGATTGCACTGTTCCATGCACTTTGCTTCGTTACAGGATAAACAGGATGGGTTCTTTCTTAATTGTTTGGAAGCGCCTATTTCATTTTCAAAGCGCAGCGATCGAATCACTTCTGCAATGGGAACCATGTCTGGACATGCTTTATTGCAGGGTGCATCGTGACACAGCAGACATCTTCCTGTTTCTGTTTTTATTTGTATTACTTCATATGCCATAGCATGTGCCTCCTATCTAGTTTGAATTCCCTTATTGACAACTACCCCTTTTGATATATTTTCCTGTGCCAGGTTTTCCAACAAAGTCACCGTTGTCATAAACCAGTGTTCCTCGCAGATATGTTTGCACTGGATACCCATGAAGTTTCTTACCTTCCCAGATGGTGTGATCGTAATCAGAGTGCATGTTTTTCACACTAATGGTAAACTCTTTTTCCTTATCATAAATAACAATATCTGCATCTTTTCCTATACTGATGGATCCTTTGGATTCACAACCAAATATTTTGGCTGGATTGGTGGAACATACTTCTACAACCTTTTCAAAACTAATCTTTCCACTATTAGCTGCATCCAGCATATAAGGATACAAGTTTTCTACGCCCGCACAGCCATTTGGTATCTTCGTAAAATCATCCTTGCCCCAGTCTTTTTCATAACTTTGAAATGGGCAATGATCGGTTGCAACGGTATCAATAAAACCAGCCTTTAACGCTTTCCATAGCGCATCCTGGCTTTCTTGACCTTTCATCGGTGGAGAACATACAAAATTTCTTCCGTCCTCTCGCTTATATACATCGCAGGTAAATTCTAAATACTGAGGGCAAGTTTCCACATAGATGTCATGCCCTTCTTCTTTTGCTTGAATACAGGCTTCAAGACCTTCTTTGTCTGCCATATGAACAATATAAATTGGTGTATCTAGATTGGAAGCCCAGTGGACAGCCCTTTTATCTGCTTCTGCTTCAACAAATTCAGGTCTGCTTAAGTAATGATACCAAGCAGATGTTTTACCTTCCTTAAGAAATCGTTCTATATTTAAGTCAATCAGATCCGGATTCTCCGCATGAACATTAATCATAGCTCCAAGTTCTTTGGCACGTAACAACAGTCTTACTAATGTTCCATCATCAACCATCATTTTTTCTTTTTTGTAAACCAAGAAACACTTAAAACTTGTGATTCCTTCTTTTACTGCCAGCTCCATCTCATCTAGGATTTCGCCTCCATTTAAATCAGTAATACAACAATGAAACGCATAATCCACACAGGCTTCCTTTTCTAACATTTCTTTTTTGGAATTAATTAATCCTAGAATGGTTCCTCCTGCACGCTGTACTGGATAATCAAAAATTGTGGTTACCCCACCGCATGCTGCTGCTCTTGTTCCTGACAGATAACTATCCGCGGATACCGTTCCACCAAAAGGCATTGCCATATGTGTATGAACATCCAATGCTCCCGGCAAGACAAGCTTGCCGGTGGCATCCACTACTCTATCCGCGGAAATATTTAAATTCTTACCAATTGCCGTTATGATTCCATTGTCTACTGCAACATCTGCTACATAACTCTCTTTTGCTGTTACAACAGTACCGCCTTTAATAAGTAGATTCATGCTATTTCCCCCTTGCTTTTACTTGAAATTATCTTTTTTATAAACAAGTACAAGTCCTGATCTTTGATATACTTGAGCAACTTCCTTAAGATCCATACCACCTGCATTTGCTGCAATTAAGTTAGAAACCCAGGTTACTCCAAAATCAACAGTTCCATTATTTACAGCAGTTGTTTCACTGATGTCTCCTCCACCTGGTACGATATTAACTTTTAAGCCAACTTCATCATAGTAACCTTTCGCTAACGCTACATAATATCCCATAAATTGAGCCTGTGGTAACCATTTTAACTGAATTGATACCTCTGTTTTTTCAACAGCAAACTTACCATCTGTTGATGCTAAGGCATCTGTTAGATAAGAACTATCCCTAATATCATCTAATGTCATTTTACTTAATTTATCTGCAGCAGTAGAATCATCTAACTTTATGTACTTCTTAGCAAGATCTAATGTCTGATTCATAGCAGTTTCGTCCATATTACCAAGCGCACTAACTGGATTACCATTCATATCTGTTTCTACTAATTTCTTAACTTCTGATGCCATGTATAACTGATGGTCCTCTGATACAGAAGATCCATATTCGAAACAGATCTTAGCTGCTTCCTCTGGATTCTTAGCTGCGTAATCCCAGCCTTTCATAGAAGCATAAAGAAAAGCTTTCACTGTATTTGGATTCGCCGTAGCAAAGGCTTTTGTAGTAAAAATATTATCCTCAAGCATGGCTACACCTTCTTCATTCATATCTATGAAACCTACTGTATCGCCATAGGAATAACCACCGTCATACTCATTTTTTACAAGTCCAAGTTCATTGTAAGTCATTGCGGATGCCAGCGTTATGGAATCATCATCAAATCCATCCATATCAAATGCCTGACTTAAGAAGGATGTATCCTGACCATATTTGGTAAGAAGCGCTTGAATCTCATACTCATTACCAAGTCCCCAGTTACCTACTTTACCTGCCAATGCAGCTGTTACAATAATATCTTCGCTACTTAACTCTTTCCCTGTGTCTGCAGTTGCTTCCACAGTAGTTTCTGGTGATTCACTTTCGGTTGTTTCCGCAGTAGATGATGCATTGGCAGGTTTGCCAGAGTCCTCTTTGGAACCACAACCAGTCAGGAGACTAATTGTAAGAGCGGATACACATAATAAACTAACTAATTTCATTGATCTTTTTTTCATAATAAATTCCTCCTATTGAATAAGTTTTATAGTTTAATCTTTCTATCATTCAGCTTAGAAACACACTTAAGTATGTTTTTTAAGCAGAATACTCTGTGAAAACATTAATATGGCATACATAATAATTCCGATTAGGCAGGCAATGATGATATATGCCCATGCACTAGAATATTGAGCTAAAACAATATTTTCCCGAATCTGTCTTCCAACACCAATAATATATTCTGCAAAATATTCACTTACTAGAGCACTGATAACGCTGGATGGTACTGCCACCTTTAATGCAGTAAATACATAGGGTACACTGTTAGGAAGTCGAAGTTTTTGTAAGGTTATTCGTTTGGATGCTGCATAGGAGAGCATTAAGTCTTCTGAAAATGGTTTCAATTCCGTAAGCCCTCGGTATGCATTTATACTCATATTAGCAATACATACAATCATAACTACTAATATCTTAGCTACCATACTTCGTATATCCGCTTCCTTACTCACATCCTTCGTCCAGTTAGTCATAACTGGCGCTAATGCTACAATGGGAATTGCATTAAAGGCTGCAATAATAGTCAATCCACATGCGCCCCATCTAGGAAATAAAGCAGCTAATACAGCAATACCATAACCAATCAAGGAACCCGCAACTAACCCTGCTAACGTAACGATAACGGTTGCTTGTACATTGACCATTATTTTATCCATGTTCTCACCAATAATGGTTAAAATCCTGCTCGGTAAGGGTAAAGTAAACGTATCTGTATGTAGGACTGTATGTAGCACCTTGGTTTGCCAGAGAAACAAGAACAAAACACCGAACAAAAGCGGTAAAACAATGGTTTCAATAGATTGCACTTTCTCATTTTCCTGCATTCTCTTCCATAAACTTTTTCTACGTTTTATTTTAGGGCTCATACTGTTTCCTCCCTCTTCTTAAATTTTCTCTTCTGAGGTAATACCAGTCTCTCAATCAGTCCCATAAAATAGGTGCTGAATATTCCAATGAAAGCACTAAAAAATACAATTAACCAAAATACATAGATCGACATTGCATGTTTTAATGATTGAGATAGCATACTACCTAGTCCTCCATCTCCCTGTAACGTATCCACAAGAATGGAAGCGGTAATGGCCATGGGTGCTGATATTTTCAGACCAGTAAAGAAGTATGGAACGGAGTATGGAATCAATACCTTAGTGTATATGGTATATTTATTTGCTGCATAGGAATGCATTAATTCATATTTTTCTCGTTCTACTGCATTAAAACCAGCCAGTGTGTTCGTTGCTACGGGATAAAAGGTTAGAATCGCTGCGATTACGATTCGGCTAATATTGATATCTCCTGTGATAGCTAGAATAATGGGTGCCATACCAAGGATTGGAATCATCTGTATTAACATTAGATAGGGAAATATTATTTTCTCAGCAATCTTAGATAGTTTCATAATGAGTGCTAATACAAATCCTAACAATGTACCCATACCAAAACCAATTGCAGCTCGAAATAATGTTTTACTGGCACTTCCTAACACAATTGCAGTTGCTGTCTTACCACTGCTTACTGGTTTACCACTACATGCTTCCCATATAATTTGATATAAGTGAGGAAGCACATTTTCAGGCGTTCGTTTGCTTACTGCAATCATAGCAGCACCAATTTCCCATATTAAAACGATAAAGATAAACCAGAGAAGCATAGGCAGCCAAGATTTTGAAGTTATACTTTTCCATCCTTTCATACACTGCCTCCTTCGAAACTATTTCTTACTTTTAGAACCAATTCGTTAAACCGTGTTGTTTCTCTAAGTTCCAGTGTCCTTGGTCTTGGAAGGTCAATATCTACTACTGCAGATAATCTGCCAGGATGTGGTGATAATACACAAACCCTATCTGATAAAAATACTGCTTCACTAATATTGTGAGTGACAAAGATAATTGTCTTATTGGTTTTTCTCCAGATTTGAAGCAGATCTTCATGTAACTTTTCTTTTGTAAATTCATCCAAAGCGGAAAATGGTTCATCCATTAATAATATTTCAGGACGTATGGCAAGAGCTCTAGCAATATTTACTCTTTGTTGCATACCACCACTAAGTTGAATCGGATAATGATTAGCAAATTTAGTAAGACCAACCATGTCAAGCATTTCACTGGATCTTACATTCCGTTCCTCTTTCTTAAATTTCATTGTCTCAAGTGGAAGTTCTACATTTTTTCTAACGGTTCTCCAATCAAAGAGCACTGCACTTTGAAATACGATACCAAATTTCTGTAGTAGTCTAACTTCCTTTGGTAACATACCATCAATGTGAATGCTACCATCCGTTGGTTCTAGTAAATCTGCAATCATACGAAGCAATGTTGTTTTTCCACATCCGGATGGCCCTAACAGAGAAATGAATTCGCCTTTAAATATATCTAAATTGACTCCTGTCAACGCCTGCATATCTTTTCCCTTATTATCTTTAAACGTCATACTTAAATCCCTGATTTTTATTTGAACATTATCTTTACTATTTGTTTTTTCCATCGCTTCCATCATTGACAGCCCTCCTTATGAACTAAAAAACGACAAGGCATTAAGCTGTTTAAAAGCTTCGTTGCCTTGTCGTATCTATGTTGCAAAGTATACCGATACCTTTTTTTCTTTTCAATACTCTGTAGCACAATTAGTTTTGTGCTGATGCACATATTGTTTATTCTCTATATTCCATAGACCTTTTTATAAATATCCACACAATCTTCAACTGATACTGTTTTTCTTGTATTAGACGGACTACCGGAAGCAATAGCATCTGTTGCCATTTTATGCACCGAATTTAAGAAAGCTTCCTCTTCAATCCCATACTCTCGTAAGGTTGGGATCTGACAGGTTTTACACAACTTGGTAATCTGCTCCATAAATTTATGCGCCGCTTGTTCCTCCGTATCTTCTTCCGATGCTGCATGCACAGCACGGCCTAAGTCAGCAAATCTTTCGTAGCAACCATCTAGTGCAAAATCCAGACATTCCTTTAAAAGCATTGCATTTGATATACCATGAGAAACATGAAACAATGCGCCAATCGGACGACTCATCCCGTGCACAATGGTAACACTGGAATTATTAATACAGATTCCTGCCTCTAATGCTGCAATTGACATTTCTTCCCTAGCCTTCACATCATAGCCATTGGAATAGGCTATGGGGAGATATTTCATAATTCGTTTCACTGCAGAAATGGCTAGAGAATCTGTTAATGGCATAGCCTTCGCAGATATATACGCTTCCACAGCATGTGTTAAAGCATCCAATCCTGTTGCAGCAGTAACTGATTTGGGCATATCCATGGAAAAGTCTGGATTAATAATTGCAATCTTTGGAATCAAACAATCTCCTTTTAGAAGCATTTTAATATCTTTCTCACTATCTGTAATAACCGTAAATTTCGTACTTTCTGACCCAGTTCCAGATGTGGTTGGAATTGCTACAACAGGCGGAATCTCTCCAGTAATCATAGTCCCAATATAGTCTGCTATTTTACCAGTCTTAACTACCATTGCAGCAATTGCTTTCGCAGAATCCAGAGGACTACCTCCTCCGATGCCAATACAAAAATCACAATGACTCCTCTGGTAACATAGTACACCTTCTTCAATCATCTGATCGGTTGGTTCCCCTGTAATTCCATCGAATACAAGATAAGCAATCTGTATTTTCTCCAATGTTTTCTTAAGACTCTCCATCATTGGTGATTTTCCAACATGTTTACCAGTTACAATAAGAGCTCGTTTACCAC
>JAEZUR010000047.1 GCA_023420935.1 Bacillota bacterium
CCTCTATACACAAACCTGTATCCCATACAATAACAATATTTGTTCCATTCGGATACTTACTTAATTGTTTAATTAATTCGTCCATTTATATTCTCCTTTTAATTAGGTCTTGCAGGAACAATATGAGCTCCATTTTTACCGTAGTGAATAATTCCAACTGTTGTATCTGTTGCAATACCAGTATTTGGATCAACATATTGACCAATTACCTCACCAAAATTTACTCTTTCTTTATTATTTCCAATCATAGTTCCTGTTCCTGCTTTTTCATCAAGCAATCTTTGAACATCATTCGCATCACCATTAATAGTACTTTTAACTTTACCGTTTGCTATTTCATTTTTGTAATTGTTTGTTCCAGGAATATGTTTTTCCTGTTGTCCTACATTTACCTTTGCTTCAAAACCATTTACTATTTTAGTTCCTGAGCCACCCTTTGCTGCGTCTTCAACAACCTCCCCAACCTTTTCAACTTTATTGATAAACTTCTCCGGATCGCTCAATTTATTAGAAACTTTTACAATATCCACAATATCATCAATCAATTCCAAAGTTGCATCCGCTATCTTGCTTGCTGTCTTTACACCTTTTGTAGTATATTTTCCTACTTTTGACACATCTCCGATTAGTGAAATCATTGATATTCCTGATATCAATGCATCCTTTTTCTTCCCTCGTACAGCATAAATGACTGAGTTAACAGCGTCGGCTGCATCTCCAACTACTGGAGCTATTCCTACCGCATCTAATTTAGCTTGCATTTCATCAATACTAGATTCTAGTAATTCTTCAGCAGTAACTTCCTCTGGTTCTGTACCACGCACTAGATTTATTACTTCATTCACAAAATCTGCTTTATCACCATATACTGGTATTTGACCTACTTGTTCTAAAAGTTTTTGTAAATCATCTAGCAAGATTTCTTCTGCACTATTTTCTGGAACTTCTGGTTCTTCCGTCGCATTGGAACAAGCATTTTGATACTCTGGGCTATTTTTAACTTTCTCCCAGAACTCTTCCACATCCTCAACGCCGTCTTCCACCCATTTTCCTAATTTATCAACCAGATTATAAATGTTTGCTCCGTATGTATCTAATAATTTTTTCCACAAATGATAAATTTCTTTGGCTGCGTCTTTATTTGTTTCTTGTGCTACAGTTATATCGCTACTTTTTAACAATGCTATACTTACTGAACTATAAGTAGACAATGGTAACGCAGTAGCTGCCGCTTGGTTTGCTGCATCATCAAGTGTGATCTTCGATAATTGATCAATGATATTTTGTTCCGTTTGCCTTACCTTTTTTTCATATGTATCCAGCCGCTCCTTAAAATTATTTAGCGAACGATTCTGTCTATGCACAGAAGCAAAACATTACTGCAATTCTTCACGAATATCAAGGGAGCTAAATCTTAATCGATTTTGGCATGATTCTATATGTTCCAAACAGTTTAATACCTGTTTATTATAATCCTCCGTAACCTGATCAATCAAGTTTTTTATAGGCTCTACATTATCATATTCCAATCCGACGCAACCCTGAGCTTCAATATAAGTTTGATTTGTTAACTGATTGGTGCTACTTTTATCCTTTTTTTCTGAACCATCCAAGACTTCACCTCCCAATTATGCATTACACATTTTTTGTATTTTTATGTATATTTATTCCAATTAGTACTATATCAAAATAACATATGCAAAATCTATAGGCCTATCTAACTAGTTTTTATAAATTATAATTATTTAAGCTTAATCCCAATTAAAAAAAGGTATAGATCACATTTACAAATGATCCATACCTTATAAATAATTACACTAAATTTAATCACCTTACCAATTGCTTAATACGTTCCAATCGATTCAATGCCTCATAAAGCGTTTCATCTTTCTTAGCAAAATGAAAACGAATATACTGATTGATATCTTCCCGGAAGAAACTTGATCCCGGCACTGCGGCAACTCCAATCTTCTCAATCAACGTTTCGCAGAATTCGCTATCCTTATCATATCCAAATTCACTGATGTCTACCATGACATAGTAAGTACCCTGTGGCTTAACATAATTTAACCCAATCCGGTCAAGTCCATCACAGAATAAACTTCTCATATGGGTGTACTTATCTCTTAAATCAGTGTAATAATCATCACCAAAATTCAACCCAACAACTGCAGCTTCCTGAAGAGGTGCTGCTGCACCTACCGTTAAGAAATCATGTACTTTCTTGGCAACATCAATAATATGAGGTGGTGCTATGATATACCCAAGACGCCAGCCAGTAATGGAATAGGTCTTAGAAAGAGAACTACAGGATATGGTTCGTTCAAACATATTTGGTAAGGAAGCAAAATACACATGTTCATATGGCTCATAAACAATATGTTCATAGACTTCATCGGTAATAACAAAGGTATCATATTTTTCCGCAAAGTCAGCAATGATTAATAACTCTTCTCTCGTAAATACCTTACCAGTAGGATTGGATGGATTACAAAGAACCAAAGCCTTAGGCCCTTGTTTAAATGCTCTTTCCAGTTCATCTACATCAAACGTAAAGGTCGGTGGAGTTAGGGGCACGTAGATTGGGATTGCTCCAGTTAGTATGGTATCTGCTGTATAATTCTCATAAAATGGAGAAAAGATAATTACTTTGTCTCCTGGATTACACACACTCATCATGGCCGCCATCATAGCTTCGGTACTGCCGCAAGTCACTACAACTTCACTATTAGGATCAATCGTCCTGCCTTGAAAATGTAACTGTTTTCTTGCTAAGGCTTCCCTGAAATTATTGGCACCCCAGGTTATGGAATACTGATGTGGTCCTTTGGTTCCCAAAGAGCTTAAAGAATCAATCAATTGTTGGGGTGGATCAAAGTCAGGAAATCCTTGTGATAAATTAACTGCGTTATACTCATTAGAGATACGAGTCATCTTACGTATGACAGATTCCGTAAAGGTATTGGTTCTATTACTTAATTGCGGCATATTACATCCTCCTGGTTATATACTGTAATCTAATTTTCGTTCATCGATGAGTCTCTTGGCTTTGTGTGTTGCTCGTGGTAAATGTCCGTCTTCCCGAATGATAACTTCACTTGGTTTTACTCCTAACCTTGTCTTTAAAGCAAGGGATACTCTATTTTGTAGTTGCTCAATTGTCTCATTGCTACCTGCTTTTTGCTCTATCTCCACTTTATATTTCGTGGTAAAGTTCTCTTCAGATATACGAATTAAGTACTCACCTGTTATCCCTTCCAGCCCTCTTATGACATATTCCACGTCACTTGGAAATACATTAACACCTGATACAATAAACATATCATCCAATCTTCCTACAATGTTAATTCTTGCATGTGTTCTTCCACAGGTACAGGTTTCTTTATTCACATATCCTATGTCTCCCGTGCGAAAACGGATCATTGGTCTGGCTTTTTTCCTGAGTGTAGTTAATACTAATTCGCCTCTCTCACCATCCGGTACAATCTCTCCAGTCTCCACATCAATTACTTCCACTAAAATGTGATCTTCAGCCAGATGCAAACCATCTCTCGCTTCACACATAGCTGCACAAGCTCCGAAGATATCTGAGATTCCAAAGAAATCATATACTTTTGCATCCCAGAGTTCTTCAATGGCATCTCTCGTTGCTTCAATGGAGCCTCCTGCTTCGCCTGCAACAATAATTGTATGTATAGACAAATCTTTCGCTGGATCAATACCATGCTTTTTGGCCGTTTCACCTAGGTACCAAGCGTATGAAGGAGTGGTCCAGATAATCGTTGGTTGGAATTCCTTTAGGATAAAGAGCAATCGATCAGAAGGAATTGTTCCTGCCCAGATACAAAGTGCTCCCAGATTCTGTGCGCCAATGACATCGGGACCACCTACGAATAAAGTAAAGTTCAAAGCATGCACATAACGATCACTTTTTCTCATGCCTGCTCCATAGAATAATCTACTTTCTACATCTTGGAACTCATCAAAATCCTGTTTTGTAAATGGACTAAGGGTTGGAACTCCAGTAGACCCACTAGAAGCAGATACAAATACAACTTCGTCTTCACTTACTGTAACCATCTCACCTAGCAGACTTCCTACTCCTTGAGTATCACGTTCTGTCTTCTTATTCACATATGGGAACTTAGTTAGATCAGAAAGTGTATGAATATCCTCTGGTTTCACCCCCGCTTCATCGAAGGCTCGCTTATAATAAGGGGAGTTCTGATATGCATAGGCAACCATATCCTTAAGTTCCGCTAGTTGTAACTCCTCTAATTCCTTACGTGGCATTGTTTCAATTGCCTCATTCCAATATTTTCTTTCCTCTGTAATTATACTCATATTGTATCACTCCTTTACCCATTTTTCATTTATCTTTTTCCATTTTAGATCTCTTGCCGCAATAATTGATTCAATATCTTGATCCGATAGATGTTTAAAACGTCCCTGCCGTTTCAGATAATGAGTTGCCAACGAAAGATCCTTTGGAGTTCTATTCACCTTAAATTCTCCATTTTCATATTCAGCCAGATACCAAAGACCACTATCCACAATCTCTTTTGCAATATCAATGGTTTCTTCTGTTTTGATGCCCCAACCTGTAGGACAAGGCGCGATCACATGTATGTAAGATGTTCCCTCAACTTGAGAAGCTTTTTGCACTTTATCAATAAAATCATTGATATAACCAACACTTGCCGTTGCTGCATAAGCAATATCATGGGCGGCAACAATTTCAAACATATTTTTCTTCTGTCTTACATTGCCATGAATATTCTGGCCAGCTGGTGTAGTCGTTGTCTTTGACCCAAATGGGGTGAGTCCGCTTTTTTGAACTCCAGTATTCATATAGGCCTCATTGTCATAACAGATGTAGATTACGTTATCTCCTCGGTCAATGGCGCCAGAAAGAGCCTGAATACCAATATCTGCCGTTCCACCGTCACCTGCAATTCCTAATGTTTTGAAATTCTTGATTCCAAGTGCTCTCGCTCCTGCCTCTATTCCTGTTAACATGGACGCAGTTCCAGCAAACGTAGAAATAATTGCATTATTACTAAAACATAATTGAGGATAATTGAATCCAACCGCACTCATACATCCAGCTGGCAAAACAGTAAAGGTACGTTCACCCAAAACCTTAAGTGCCATACGTACTGCTAGGCTTCCACCACATCCCGCACAGGCTTTATGTCCATAGAAGAATTCATCATCCGAAATATTTCTCGCGGTAATTTTGTTATCCATCTATCTCCACCCCCAAACCGATAAAGTTAATGAGTTCGCCGCCTTGTTGGAGATGCCTGAAGATATCCTTTATATTATCTTCTGTAATATCACGTCCACCCAAACCTCCAATAAAGTTATAGGAAGGAATAAATGCCTGATGTTTCATAAGGGCAGAATTCACGTTAGTATACACTGTGCCCTCATATCCAAATGAGATATCTTTTTCTAAAGTACCAACCGCCCTTGCATGCTTAACAGCATTGACTATCTCAATATCTGGAAACGGACGCAGGTAACGAACCTTTAATACGCCAACTTTCTTACCTTCTTGACGAAGTTGATCCACTACGTTTCTACATAATCCAGTAATACTTCCAAGGGTTAACAGAATATAATCCGCATCTTCGCAGCGATAGGTATCAATTAACCCGCCATACCTTCTATGTAAGATACCGTGGAATCGCTCATCTGCTTCTTCAATCACTTCCTTGGCTGCAATAACACCACGGTGCTGTATTAATTTAAATTCCATATTATCTGCTGGACCTACGCTAAAAGCCAGATTCTTTGGATGATCCAGGTCCATTTTATTCTCTGTTTGAAACGTTGGAAGGAATTCATCTGCTTGTTCCTTGGATGGGATTTCAACATACTCATAGGTATGCGTTAATACAAATCCATCTAGATTCACCATAACTGGCGTTAAAACATTTTCATGCTCTGCTATGTAATAACTTTGCAATGCCATATCAAGGCTTTCCTGTGCATCCTCCACATAGACCTGAATCCATCCGCAATCCAACTGTGATATAGAATCTCGCTGATCCCCATATATATTCCATGGAAGGGCGGTTGAGCGATTGGCATTCATCATAACAATCGGGAATCTACCTCCACTGGCATAAGGAAGGCATTCCGCCATATATAAAAGTCCCTGAGATGAAGTAGCCGTAAATACCCTAGCACCAACTGAACTGGCACCCATTGCACAGGACAAGGCAGAGTGTTCCGATTCCACATGAATAAATTCACTGAGAAGACTTTTATCCTCTACCATTTCGGATAGTTTTTCTACAACTATAGTCTGAGGAGTAATTGGATAAGCTGATATAACCTGGGGCTTTGCAAGTCGTATTCCATATGCAAACGCTTCATTTCCTGATAAAAATTTCTTTCCCATATTACACCTCCTTTTCCATATGAATTGCACCAAACTTACATACTGTAGTACAGATTCCGCATCCCTTGCAGAAATCATAATCAATGGCAACATGTGATTCTTCCTTATATATCACACCGTCTGGACAATACATATAACATTGCAAACAATTACTGCATTGTTCCACATTTATTACAGGCTTATCATTACGCCATCCAGCATTTTTTGTTACTAAATGTCCTGCCTGGAAGGATGTACCAACAGGGTATTGCGACAACTTTATTGGTTTTTCATACTTTTGTAAAAATGGTTTATTCATTACAATATCTCCTTTACCATTTGATAAGCCTGTTCCATGATGCTCTTATTTTTCTCAATCACTTTTTCACTTAAATAATCCTGAATAATTGACTCTACGGAAGAAAGTTTGCTTAGTTTCGAAATACCTAGTAAGGCACCCAACATAGCAGTATTCGTAATTGGCGCTCCCATAATTTCTCTAGCCATCTTAGTTGCATCCAACGTAATCACCTGTGAATACTGATTATATTTTGTTGGATTAGAACTATTAACGAGTACTTTTCCTTCCTCTTTTAAATCTTTTAAAACACTCCTATCAAATAATGTTTCATCCAGAAACACAATATAATCACAATCTTTAATCTCAGTCCGATTCGTTACAGGCTTATCATCAATCTTGGTAAATGCCTGAATCGGAGCACCTCGTCGTTCTGGTCCAAAGGAAGGAAACGCAAGTGCATATTTTCCCTCATATCCAGCCACCGCAGCTCCCAGTATTTTGGAAGCGGTAAATGCTCCCTGACCACCTCTTCCTTGCCATCGAATCTCTATCATCGTTTCTCTCCTTTATTAACATACCTACTTTTTATTGGCTCTGTTTGCAGCATAATCCCCAGCACCTTGTAATATCTGAACAATTGCAATCAGTATAATCACGCAAATCAACATAACATCTGTCTGATAACGTTGATAACCGTAGCGAATTGCCAAGTCACCAATACCGCCTCCACCAACTGTTCCTGCCATAGCAGAAAAACCAATTAGGGAAATGGCGGTTACCGTCATATTTTTCAGTAACTGTGGCAATGCTTCTGGAATTAAAATATGTATAATGACAGAGCGAATCTTTGCTCCCGATGCAAGGGCAGCCTCAAGCACACCTTTATTCACATCGGAAAAAGAAGCCTCTACAAGTCTTGCGTAAAATGCTATAGCTGCAACAGCTAATGGAACAATGACTGCTTTTGGTCCAATGGACGTACCCACAATACTATGTGATAAGGGCATAAGCAAAACAAGTAAGATAAGAAAAGGTACCGATCGGATCATATTAATCACAATGCCAAAAGTTTCATTCACGATTCGATTCTTAACAAACAGTGGATTGGATGTGAGAAACAATAACAATCCCAGCATTCCTCCAAAGATCACAGATAACACTAATGATGAGACTACCATCAATGCAGATTCTCCAAATGCACGCAAAAGCGCCTCACCTAAGTTGAATTGGTTCATTCCTGTATCACCTCCAAAGCAGCTGTATTCTCCTGTAGATAGGTCATGGCATGTTGTACGGTTTCGGTTTCTCCGATTAAATGTACATATAAAATACCAAGTGGTATCTGGCTGATGTATTCAATCTTACCAAGTAGGATATTAAACCCTATGCCAAATGTATTAGCAGCCATTGACAGAATGGGATTATTGGCATTATCACCTTGGTATATTAATTTAATGATGGTACCTTTGGTATTCTCTAGTATTTGTTTTGGAAGATCAAATTGAGTTGTATAACTAATTAGTTGGCGTGTAAAAACATCCTTCGGCTTCGTAAACACATCATAAACATGCCCAATTTCTACTAATTCGCCTGCATTCATGATTGCTACCTTATGGCAAATGCTTTTTACTACCTCAAGTTCATGGGTAATAATCACAATGGTGATTCCCATTTTCTCATTAAGTTCTTTCAATAATGACAGGATAGCCGCTGTTGTCTCTAAATCCAGTGCTGAGGTCGGCTCGTCACAAAGCAAAATCTTAGCGTCATTGGCCAACGCTCTTGCAATCGCAACGCGTTGTTTCTGCCCTCCTGAAAGCTGTGAAGGATACGAATGTATTTTGTCTGACAGACTTACCAATTCCAAAAGTTCTTTCACCCGTATGTCAATCTCTTCTTTACTTTTATTGGCTTCCTTTAACACAAAAGCAATATTCTGGTACACTGTTTTGCTTTCCGCAAGATTAAAATGCTGAAATATCATACCAATATTACGGCGTAGTCTTCGAAGTTCATCACCCTTATAATTGGTTACATCCTTCCCAGCAATCTTTACCTGTCCCTGTGTGAGCTCTTGTAACAGATTAATTGTTCGTAACAACGTACTTTTTCCTGCACCACTGGAGCCAACGATTCCAAATATCTCACCCGTTTGAATGGAAAAAGAAATATTTTTCATTGCATAGATATTATTTTTTTTATGTGGAAATGAGACACTAGCCTCTTTAAATTCAATCATATCTTTTTCCTCGTCTTTCTAATAAAACAATTGGTGGAACTAAATTATGTATTAGTAATCACTTGGTCTCTGGAATGACACATATTGTTTGTTCTCATCCTCAATAATTGATTTAAAAGCATCAGACTTAACAACTGCAATGATATCTTTCGCTAACTGGGAATCTTTATCCTCTGTACGAACGGCAATTACATTGATATAACCCTCTCCAATCTTTTCATTGTAAAGTGCGTCTGATAGATTAAGGCCTGCCCCGATGGCGAAGTTTCCATTAATAATGGCGATATCAGAACTATCCAGGGAACGTGGAAGTTGTGGTGCTTCTACTTCAACAAACTCTAATTTCTTCGGATTTTCTGATAACGTATATTGGGTCGCTGTGGTTGGATCAACAGCTGGATCAATGGTAACTAAACCAGTTTGCTCTAGTACACGAATTGCACGGGAAAGATTCGTTGGATCATTAGGAATTGCTACGGTAGCTCCCTCTGGTAAGTCCTCTAAATTTGTTACTTTATTAGAAAAGATGCCCATACCAGCGGTAGGAATTTCCTTGATTGCAGTTAAGTCTAACTTGTGCTCTTTGGCAAAATTCTCAAGGTATACAGAATGTTGGAACATATTCACATCAATTTCTTTATTCCCAAGTGCAATGTTTGGTTGAACATAATCACTGAATTCCACGATTTCAACCTTGTAACCTTTTTCTTCTAGTGAAGGTGCAATGGCTTCCGTAAACATGTCACCATAAGGGCCTGCGGAAACTCCAACTTTAATTGATTTGTCTTCTGCTTTTTTCTGGCAGCCTGCAACTGAAAACAGTAAAGCAAGTGATAATCCTACGATAGTAACCCTTTTAATTGATTTGATTGTAAATAATTTTTTCATAATACTCATCCTCCATTTTTTAATACCTACTATTCTTATAGGTATTGTATGATAATTTTTATCATTTTATCACTAATATTTTCCATTGTCAATAGTAAAATGCATATTATTCCTACTTGTTTAATAAATATTCAATATAATGCAAAAATGGTTCTGAGCAATACTTTGTGCTCAGAACCATTTTTTAAGTTTTTAAATTTATAGAATCACTTCTTTTTCCTTCCAAGATACCTGTTGACCATCCAGTTCAAAGAAATATCCCAAAATACTATCTTTTGCATAAACATAGTAGAATTGTTCAATTGAAAATCCATTTTTCTTATAAATCTGGTACGTACGTTCCATTACTTCTTTATGCCAATCGGAAGACGGGGAATTATGCCCTTCCAAAGCTGATCCAACACATGGTTTCCATATGGATGGAATTGCAATGACGCCTAAGGATGCAAGATAATCGATTCCTTCCAATATTGATTCCTTTGGTTCAATGCCAGATACCAAAACAGATCTTACATTTCCTTTACCAAACACTTCTACTTCATGTTTTAACGCATTAATCCAGTTCTGTCTTCCTCCGCATAACTCTTCTTTACCAGGACAAATTGTTTTAAAAAAGTTCTCATCCCAGACCTCTAAGTTCGTTGCAATATGTTGATATCCAGCTTCTTTATATTTTTCGATTATACTTAGATCTGAAGGGGCTCCTACACAGGCCATTCCATGTACATCATCCGTTCCTGTTTCTTCCTTTACAGCTTCGATTACGTCGATATAATATTCGATTTCCCTTCTCTCTGGTACAAACCCGCCTGTTAAATTATAACCCCGATAACCTTCTCTATATGCGGCACCTACAACCTCGCCAATTTGTTTTGGATTCTTCCATTCAATCTTATCCAGTTCTCCAAAAGTATCTTTGGTTGCATTAATATTACAGAATAAACAGTCCAATCCTTTTTCTTTCAACGAACATTCATTACTATAAGTAATTGCTACTCTTCCTCGATCTGCTGCTTGTGCTATTCTAGACATATCCTTTCCATCTGAGGTTTTCTGATTATAAAAAGTAGGCTTATGTTCAAATACAATTTCATTTATGATTTCTTCTTTCTTACTTAGATAAAATTTATTATCCTTTTGTATGATTGAAAATCTAGAGGCTGGATTCCAGTAAACTGGACTATATCTTCCACTGGATTTAAACCGAAATCCCGCTGGTATCTTAGAGGCTACATAGGTGTTAAAATTCCAATCAAAGCAAGAACGTATTTGCTCTGTATAGGTGTTTTCGTAGTCAAGATCTTTAAATAAATCTGGAGCTATATTAACACCCTCATTATTAATCTCTACCAATAAATATATTTCTTTCAATCCTTCTTCTTTACTTAATGCCATATTATTTTCCTCCCTTTTCCTCAATGGTACAAGTTAAAACTGCTCAATCGTTTCTAACAACAATATAATTGGTTTATGCTCTATTTGATCACTGGTGTTTCCTATGGAGTCTATGGCATCCTCATCTGCCATGTCAGAAAAGGTACGTAAACCAAGAAAGTCGATTTCTTTTATTGTTGCCACTTGTGCTACAGCTGCGGTCTCCATATCAAACGCAATGGGATGATATATTCTTTGAATTTCCTGTTTCTTTTCTAAGCTTTGTAAGAAGAAATCTCCTGTGGAGATTTTACCTGTATAATAGGTAAATCCCAATTTCTCCGCAACTGTTTCTAATTTACTTACTAGTTTTTGAGGACTTTTTGAGATAGGCGTTATGTTTTCATCTAAGAAAGGAATAAAGTCCACTTGCACATATTCCGTTCCGATGGCAACATCCCCTCTCTTTGCTTGATCAACCATAGCACCAGCATACCCGATGTTAACAATTAAATCAGGGTGTAATTGATAAATAATTTCTGTTGTTTTATAAGCTGCGTTCACCTTCCCTACTCCCATAACCTGAGCCGTTAAAGTGACTTGCTTTTTTGGGTTCAGATAGGTATCCTCACTTACTTTCTCCCAATCTTCTTTCTCTTTCAGGTATTCATGTATATAATTAACTTCTATTGGCATTGCACTTACAACTGCTATTTTCTTCATTTCAATATCACCCTTTCTAATTCTCCTTATTTAAGTTCTTTTAGCGCTTGATCATAATATTTTGTATTCACAAAATTAGTTATATCAACTTGATTCGTAATAATTTTGTGTTGATATAGAAATTCACTTAGGCCTGATAGCTTCTTAATATCTTCCTCTTCTATATTGCCTTTTGCAAATTCAAATTGCCCATTGCCTTCATTATTTTCTGAATACACTTTCTTAATGAGATCAACTGTGTACTTGTTATTTAGGGTAAAATCCTGGTATGCTTTCTCTGGATTGGCATTCGCAAAATCATATGCACGAATCAGTGCCTTTTCTATGGCTACTGCAACCTCTGGGTTTTCCTTAAGGAATTCATTTCTACCTGCTAATACTTGTTGAGAAGACCATTCTGGTTTATCGGACGTATTAAATATTATTTTTCCATCGCCACTGGAAACATATAGCTGCGCCTGAATATCCGTGGTAATATACACATCCACATCACCATTTAGAAATGCAGCTGATGCATCTGCAACCGTATTCACAATTTTAATTTTATTGATATCTAATCCATACTCATCAACTACCACTGCAAATAAGTACTGAAGGATGGTACCCTTTCCAACCAAAACTGTTTTCCCTTCGATATCCTCTAAGCCATTGATTCCATCTTGATTTGGTTGAGTTACAAATGCCATATTAAGATTGGAATCTACCACATTTAGAATCGATACATCGATTCCATTGGATTTTGCAACCAAGGGAGGTAAATTCCCTGCAAGAGAGAAATCTAATTTCTTTGTTGCAAATGCTTCATTTACCTCAGGACCTGCTCCTGCAAAACCAATATATTGAGGCTTATATCCGATTGTTTTTAACTCTTCCTCGATAAACCCTTCTTGCTGGGCTACTCCAAGAATTCCATTTAAAATATCACCTGATTGTGCCTGGCCAATTACGACAGTTTTTTCTTTTGTTTCTTTCTCTGTATCATCTTGTTTTTCTGTTACCTGCTTTGCTTCCTTTGCATCTCCTTTGGTTTGGGTACTCTTTGATTGAGTACATCCAGATAACGTTCCTATCAAAACAAGTAATAATAGAAAAAAACCTAATTTTTTATTATTTAAACTCTTCATATAAAACCCTCCTATTTTAAAAGAAGAGGTTTTGAACATAACTAATTGTATATGTTCAAAACCTCTAGTTGACTAGTCAGCTATGACTTACCTAAATTACAATTTTTCATTGTTAAGAAAGTATAATACCTTCTTCTAACCGAAACAAATCATGTGCTACTGTATTGGCTTCTGCCGTAGCATCGCTAAATTCATCCCAAGTTAACCCATACTTTCTATAAATGGATACCGTTCGTTCAAATACATCCCAATGCCAATCCTCTGATGGTGTACGATGTCCTTCTAATGCAGATCCAACGTTAACATTCCATTGACTTGGAAGTGCTATGACCCCTTTTGAAACAAGATGCTCAATTCCCTCCAAAAGTGACTCCTTGGTTTCTAGGCCAGATACAAAGGTGGATCGAACTTTAAATTTACCAAACACATCAATTTCATAATCCAACGCATCCAGCCAGTTTTTCCTTCCTCCACAATACTCATTTTTTCCAGGACAAATCCACTTAAAAAGATCTTCATTCCAAACTTCTAGATTCGTTGCAATGGTTCTATAACCAGCTTCTTTATATTTATCAAATGCAGAAAAATCCAATGGCGCACCAACACACGCCGTTCCATTAAAATCTTCTAATCCCGTTGCTTCTCTGATTGCTTCGGCTACATCAATATAGTAATCAACTTCCCGACGTTCTGGAATAAAACCTCCACTGATGGTTAGCTTATTATTCCCCTCCTGATACCCTGCTGCTATGGTCTCCCCAATTTGTTTTGGTGTTTTCCATTTAATATTTTGACATTCTGCATAAATTGCCTTAGTGGCATTAATATTGCAGAATAAACAATCTTTTCCTTTATCCTTTAGAGAACATTCATTGCTGTATGCCACAAACATATGACCATAACCATAGTCTTGTGCCACGGTTCGCATAGGAGTTCCATCGGAAGTTTCTAACTTATAATATTGTTGTCTTTTATCAAACACAAGCTGATCCAAGATTAACTTATTCCCATCATATATTTGGTACGAACCATCCTGATATTGCAACGAATAATGACTATCCCGATTCCAACGAATAGCAACATGAAACTTACCTTCTGGTAAAACAATACTCTCTGGAAATTCCACTTCCCGATGTGCATGATGATCTCTGGCAAATAAGGCATTTACTACTTCTTTTATTTCTCCACCAACATCTAGATGCTTAAAGATATCTGGTTCAAAATTTAAACCCTCCACCTGAAGTTTATTTTTCAAGCGAAGTTCCTCATATAATTTGGACTTATTCGTTAGCTCAATGGTTGCCATAATACATTCTCCTTCCACAAAAACCAGAGGTTAATTGCAACTATATTGCATGATAACCTCTGGTTTTCCAGTCAATTTGATATTTAATTCTTATTACTCTACTTAAGCATTCACTACTAGTTTTTCTTGTTGAAAGATCGGCAGTCTTTCTTCTTCAATACGAAAGATATCATGAACTAAGAAGTCTGCTGATGGAGATACGTCGAAATATTCCTCATAAGTAAAACCTACTTGTTTAAATATATTGTATGTTTTCTTTGCTAAATCCAAATGCCATTCTGGGCTAGGAGTTCTATGGCCTTCTAATTTAGATCCTGGGTTTGGATTCCATGCATTGGTTAAACTAAGAATTCCTCTTTTAGCAAAGTATTCAACCCCTTCTAGAATCTTTTCTTTTGGCTCAATTCCAGACACAAATCCTGTTCTCACTTTACCTTTTCCAAATACTTTCACTGCATATTCTAAGGCATCTACCCAATGTTGCCAACCGCCACATTCGGACTCTTTTCCAGGGCAGATTGTCTTAAATATATTTTTATCCCAGATTTCAATCTGAAGAGCAATGGTTCGATAACCTGCTTCTTTATATTTGTCAATGACAGTTAAATCTTCTGGTGCACCAATAACAGCTGTACCATTAAAATCTTGTAAACCTGTATGTTCTTGGATTGCTTCTGCTACGTCAATATAATAGTCCACTTCTCTTCGTTCTGGAATAAATCCTCCTGTAATATTTACATGCTTTCCATTATCATATTTGTATGCTGCTGCTACCGTCTCGCCAATTTGCTTTGGATTCTTCCATTTTATATTTTCAGCATCTGCATACGTATTCTTGGTTGCATTGGCATTGCAAAAAAGGCAATCAAGTCCTTTATCTTTTAAAGAACATTCATTACTATAGGCCACTCCAACGGTTCCTGTTGGATTAAAGCCAGCAACATGTGACATTTGAGTTCCATCTGATGTAGTTAGTTGATAATAATGTGGTCTCTCGAAAAATTTGATTGGAAATTTCTCCTCTCCTCTATCGTATAAGTAAAAATCACCATCGTGATATTCAATAGACACCTGGGAATTTGGATCCCAATTAAAGGCATAATTTAATCCACTTGGAGAAGTGAAACTACAAGGAAATGGGATGCCCACATGTTCCACATGATCCATTTCAAATAACCCATGGATCTGTTCCTGATACTTGGTACCAAGTTCAAGGTGTTTTAAACTTGCTAGATTAATATTGATTCCTTCTACAATTACTTTGGATTTTAATTCCAATTCCTTATACAATTCCTTTTTTAAATCACTCATCTTAATTCCTCCTGATATTTACTATTCTCCTAGCTCACTATAAGCTGCTTCATAAAAACTACTGTTCACCCATTCTTCAAAATTAAAATCACTTGTAATAAGCTTGTTATCTAATAAAAATTTTATGGTTTTCTCACCGGATGCTATGTTTTGATCAGTCTTCTTAATTTCATAATAATTATCGTGTTTTGGAAATAAATACTCATAGGAACTATCGGAACTTCCCGTACTAACCCACTGGTCTTTTAGTACTGTATAATCTTCGATAGCTAATTTTTGTGCTCTAACTAACGCTCTTAACAACGCCTTTATAACATCTGGGTTTTCTTTTATATAATCTGTTCTTGCTACACCATAGGAACTACATTCCCATTCTGGGTGCTCTCTATAATCAACCAATACCTCTCCAGTACCATCTTCTACTAAATTTGATAACGTACTACCACCTACTACAATTCCATCTACATTTTTGGTTACAAATGCTTCCGCTGAACTTTGTGCATTCAGATTAACGAATTCAATATCATCTGTTGTGAGATGATTGGCAGTTAAGATATCTATTAAAACTTTGTGCATATAGGAACCTTTTTGTGTCGATATTTTCTTTCCCTTAAGATCATTTACCGAGGTAAATCCAGATCCTTTATGAACTATAAGGGATGCACCATTGTTAAGGCCACTAAAGCTTATCAACTGTGTATCAATACCATTTGCCTTACCAATAATAGCAGGTACGTCACCAAGAAATCCAACATCCAAATTGTTGCTTGCTAAAGATTCATTAATTGCAGGGCCAGCACCCGTCATTGCAACAAATTCTGGCTTCACACCAAGCTTACTTAATTCCTCCTCCACAAAACCTTTGTCTCTTGCAATCCCTAAGGTGTCTGATATAAGACCAGTTCCGGTTACATCAACAAAACCGATCACCAATTTTTTTGCAGTATGGCCAGTAGGAAGCTGTGACGCATCTGCTACTTTGGCATCTGTTGGTGCAGTTTCGGAAGATGATGATGGTTTATCTGCTTTCTCTGTTGTTAATTCTTCTGTTTGACTAGCAACCTCTTTTTCCTTACCTTGGCATCCTGTTATTGCTACAAGAACCACTATAAATAATAGCATGACTATATGATTACGCTTTAACTGTTTCATCGTTATTCTCCTCTTCTACTCTCGATTAATTTGCTTACCTTAAACAATGCGCAAACAAAAATCTCCTCGGTATCCTTCATTGATAAAATATAGCCTCATAATAAATTCCCCCTTCAATTAATTACTTACTATACAGGAATTTTTCCAAATCCCCGAATAGTAAAAAAGTACGGCTAACAGGAACGCTCCAGATGTTGCAATCGGTGCTGCGAGACCGATTCCCGATAGTCCCTGCCCGTATTTTATACCCAGAATATACGCAACTGGCACTCTTAAAAATACGGCAGACAACATGCTACTTATCAAGGAAAACTTACTGTATCCTGCGCCGATAAACAGACCTATAAAGCACAAAAGAAACGTCGCTGGTAGATAATCAAAACTCAAATGTTTTATGTAAATAACACCATTGGCAATCACGTCTTGGTCGTTGCAAAATAATCTTAATATTTGACTTGGAATCAGCTGTACAATTAAAACAATGACAAAACTGATGGTACATACAATAGTCATTCCAACTTTCATGGTGCTCTTTGCTCTTCCATACTCTTTCGCACCGATGTTTTGTGCACTCATTGCAATGATAGAAGCCTGCATGGCTAACGTAGGCATCAATGCAAAATTGGTTACTTTACCAACTGCTCCAACTGCTGCCGATGCTGTTACTCCAAGGGTATTTACAATGGAGGTTAATACCATAAATGAAATACCTGTAACAATATTTTGTATGGAGGTTGGTAACCCAATTTTTAGTATTCGGCATAAACTTTTTCGTTTAAAACCAAACGATGATAGTTTAAAGTCAAATAAAAAGTGATTCTTTTTTAGATAAGCAACACATAGCATAAGACTCATAGTTTGGGAAAACACGGTTGCACCTGCAGCACCACTGGCGCCCATATGCGCAGCACCTACTAAAATCAGATCCAATACAATATTAGTTGTACAAGAAATACCTACGAATATTAATGGCCTTACACTGTCTCCCATACCTCTCATAACTGCACTTAACGCATTATATCCGAATATAAATAGAAACCCTAGCGATGTTATCAAAAGATAATTATTCGCTTCATCAAATGCTTCCTTAGGTGTGTTCATTATGTGCAGAATCGGGATTCGGAAGATAACCATAATGGATGTGATAATTACTGCTATCGTTAACAGTAAGGTTAACAAAGTTCCTATAGTTTCTTTCACTTCTTTTCTGTTTTTCCCACCCATATACTGTCCAATCAATGCGGTAGTACCTGAACATAGACCAATTACTAATTGTGTCAAGACTTGATTAATTTGACCACCAATATTAATGCCAGACATACTGTTTTGCCCATTAAATTGTCCGACTATCACCATATCTGATACGTTATATAAGGACTGAATCAAGTTGGATATTAGAAATGGTACAGCAAATCGAATTAACTGCTTTGCTACATTTCCCTGGGATAAATCTTTTTCAAATTTCGTCATTACGGGTACCTTTCCAAACACATGTTATACGTTTATAATTGTGGTCTGTTCCTCAGGCTTCGCCGTGAAATCTAGTATTTTAATTTTCGAAGGAATTATTTTGTAAATATGCTTTATTCCCTCTTGAAAGTCAGCATTTGGTCTTCTCTCTTGAATTTTTTGTCTTCCAATAATATAGTCATCACCAGATAATAGCTTCGCCTCACCATAAATGGTTATATTTTTAAAATCTGGAATCACTTGCCCTTCCTGTTGAATTAAGATACTCACCTTACTGTTATCCTTAATCTGTTCTACCTTTTTGGAATTGGCAGTCGTTCCAAAGTAAAAGTTTAGCCCATCAAAATTATATCCCCCCAAGGATCTTAAATCTGGCTGACCATCCTTTCCAGTGGTAGCCAAAACCACCGACTTATTCTCACTTAAATATTGATAAATTTCTTTTTGTGATAATGCCATATGAATCATCCTCTCTTTTCAAACTAAATATTATATTCCTCCACGTTTTCCACATCTTCAAAGAAATAGTCATATATTTTCTTTTTATAGTAAGCAAAATCTGCGCTTCCCCTCATCTTAGCTGCCGACGTTTTCACTTCTATAATTGCCTTAATTTCTCCTGGTCTAGCTGACATAACAATGATTCGTTCCCCCAGATAAATGGCTTCATCTATGTCATGAGTAACCATAATCATCGTTGTCTTTTTCTCTTTCCAGATTCGCAGAATCTCTTTTTGCATCTGTATCCTCGTTAATGCATCCAATGCACCAAATGGTTCATCTAATAGCAAAATACTTGGATCTGTAACCAGACCTCTGGCTATTGCAGCTCTTTGTGACATTCCACCAGATAATTGTCCTGGATATGCATTTTCAAATCCCTTCAAATTTACCAAGTCAATATGCGTTGAAACCAGTTCTTCTCTTTCATGATTTGGTAAATTTTTTATTCCAAAACCGATGTTATCTTTAATTTTTAACCATGGTAATAATCTATGCTCTTGAAATACCATTCCACAGTCCGGTGCTGGTTCAACTACCTTCTTACCGTTTCGTACTACTTCTCCCTCTTCATATCCTACTAATCCAGCGATAATCTTTAATAGTGTGCTTTTGCCACATCCACTATGACCAACAATGGTAACAAACTCACCTTCTTTAATGTTTAAATCGATATGATTTAAAATAGAAACTTCTTGTTTGTCAACAGTAAACTTTTTATTTAATCCCTCAATTTTTAATATATCCTCAGCCATTTGCTCTTCCCCCATTCTTATTAACCCAAGGTGTTAATACACGGAATAAAAAGGTCAAACATTTATCCATTACAATTCCAACTAAACCGATAATTAACATACAAACGATTACAATATCAGATCTCATAAGACTTCTAGCATCACTCATTCGATATCCGATACCTGAGGTTGCAGCAATTAATTCTGATGCTACCACTGCCATCCAGGAAACTCCCAAACTAAGTTTCAATCCTACAAAGATGGATGGAAGAGCATGAGGAAGATATACCTTTAAAAAGGTCTGCCAATTACTCAGCTTATATAATCTAGCCACCTCAATGTATCCACTAGGAGTACTTTCCACGCCATTTAGTGTATTAATCATGATAGGGAAGAAGGCAGCTATTACAATAATAACAACTTTTGATTTCTCCCCGATTCCGCACCAAAGGATAATAAGAGGAATCCATGCAATCATAGGAATCTGCCTTATGGTAGTGGTGGTTAAGTTAAAGATCTGTTTTATCACAGATGACATACCCATTAATATTCCTAAGGTGCCCCCAAGTAAGATGGAACAGGCATATCCTTTGACAACTCGTGAAAAACTCACAGATAAATCTTGCCATAACTGACCACTTACAATCATATCCCTCCATGCCTTTCCTACTATTCCAATACTCGGTAGGATGCTCGAAGGTGTATCCGTATAATTTGTTGTATAAAACCACCCAATTACAATTAGAATGGGTATGAGCAAACCAAGCCCAATATTTTTAACATTTTTCATAATACATCCCTCTTCTTTCCATAATCCTATATATGAATCCCTCTTCTGATACAACTCTTGGCAAACATCTAGCAGCCGACAAAGATGAATGGTGCCTAACGGATTCGAACCGATAATCTAGGTTTTGCAGACCCTTGCCTTTCCCATTAGCTAAGGCACCGAATCAACTATCTTATTTAACTGCTATAATTGATGTTTGATTAGAAAACTGCTTAACTCTTCTATTACATTAACTGCTCCTTGATATCCAATATCCGTTTTTGAAATGATGACCTTTCCAAATGCAGGATATGAGATAATATAATTGGGAATCTGCTGCTTCTTTGCAATCTTATTTTCAAGTCCGCTACCAAAGATTATTTCAGCATCCGCATTCTCAATAATTTTGTCAATCTCTCTGCTGTCTTTTGTAAAATAGGTTTCTTGGGCAAATATCTTAAATTCTTCCGGAATTATTTGTTTCGTTGCTTCTCCAGTAAAATCTGTTATAATGGCCGCCAATATCTCCATCCCAAACTGCTTACTTAAAAATCTTCCATATCTTAAAACTGTGCTTTCGTCCCCCACTATTACTGCTTGCCGTTGAAAGTCATAATCAAAATAATAGTCTGATATCTGAGACAATGCATCGATTACTCGATCCGTTTCCAACTCCAAATACTTTTTTGTTTTTTCAGGGTCAATTTGTAACTGATTTGCAACCTTCTTAACAAAATCTTCTATGGAATTTAATTCTAATCCAGCATCCTCTATATAAATAAATGGTGTTCCATAGGATTGTTCTAATTTTTTAGCAAGATTAACTCCCCATTTTGAAACCACTACATTAAGTTGTGCTGAAGGTATCTTTTTCCAATGATCAACTGTTTGTTGATAGCCTAATAACTTATTCACCTTTACTCCAAGATGTTTTAATATTCGCTCAATCTCATTGAGATTCCCTTGCCAGTATAGATCCTGCTTTGGAATAATTCCCAAAAGATTCACCAAACCGTCTTCTTTCTCAGATACCATATTGGTCACTTCTGGCAATTGAGAAAGAATCGCGTCAATCACACCTTCATATCCAATATGCTGATCGCCCTTGAAACCAGGTGCTTTATAATAGATTGCTGTCTCACCTTGTTCCACAATTTCCTGGGTCATAGAAATAATATCGTCACCTACCATCTCCGCTTCACAACCGGATAATGTCACATACAAGTCTCCATTTACAACTTTTACTGTGTTTTTAATTTGTTCTCGGAGTCTTGAAGTACCCCCAAAAATAACCTGTTTTTCATATACATTAGAATTAGGAACAGCAAAACCTGCTAAATATCCACTACTGTTTCCGCCCGCCCCATTAGCAATATAATTCTGAATCCCGCATCCTGGTGTAGAATGCACAATTGGGACAACACCGGTTATTGCTGACAATGTTTGTATGGCACCATGAAGATTGCAACCATATCTGCTTCGTTCAATACTTTCTGGCATTCTATTTCACCTCCTGCTTGATATACCAATTTGTGCTTTTACTTAACCAGGTATCTTTATAGGCTAACTGTTTATCTTGTGCTATGGATGCTTCGTATTCACTACTTCGATTGGCTCTTTTAATCGCTTTAACAAATTCAATCATTCCTTCATATCCATATAGAGTTTTATTCGCGATGGAGATTGGCAAGACACCAATAGTGGCTATCCAACCTGTTTTACCTCTATCCCCAATATAGTAGTCCGCCTTGTTTTTATTTAGGATATTAGCTAGTTCAAATGGCTGCCCATCTCCGACACTTATTGATAAATCTTTTTTAAGATCTTTTAACCTACCTCTATTTAACTCATCCACATGACTTAACGTTACGCCCAGCACTTCTCCTCCAAGTTCTTCGACAAAACCCACAGCTGAGATAGTCACCAAGGTACTCAGATCAATATAAACTTTTGCACCATTAAATGGATGTCTGAAACTATATTTCTCGATTCTCTTCTCTTCTTCTTGAATCAGTGCTTCCACTTTTTCTTCTATGGATAATAATTTTCCTAGTTCCGTAAGCCACAATGCAGTTGCTGCAGATCCAATTGGTACTGGAGCTTTTACAAATGGAATACCTGCTTTTTCCTTTAATCCTTTTAATAAAACATCTGCCTCATCATAGTTAAATGCGATGGAAGCTTTCGCTAAGCTGGCTTTCTCAATATCCTCTATGGATGCAAAAGATGGTATCACGTTTACCTTTAGATCTAGCTTATTTAATAATCTAATTATCTCAGCAATGGACTTCTTATTTTCTGATACACTAATTAGATTAATGAAATCTTCTTTCTCAGTCTCCTTTGTATCCTTCACAAGATATTTCCCCAATCCATGAAGTACAATGTCAACTCCATTGATCGCCGCTTTCGACTTAAACCCATCCACATAGATCGATATAATTCTTACATTCAATTCTTCTTCCAATTCCAAAATCACTGAATTAATATCATCATTATTAATAGCAACAACAGGTGTTCCCACCACAAAGATAACTTTTGGTTTGTGCCTTTTGTAAGCTCTTTCCACTGTTTTTCGAAGCTTTTCATCTCCACCCATTATGGTATCTCGTTCATTTAAATCGGTAGAATACCAAGGGGATATCTCACCATTATCATAGTAATAGCCTAACTGCACCGCACTACATCCGATTGCACCATGCACTACTGTAACAGAATCCTTTATGGTGCTAAGTAACTTTAATGCTTCTGTAATTTCATCCTTGGTGCTTTGAGAAAAAGTACGAATTCTCTGTCTCACTTCAGATACATTGACATCTTCTTTTAGGGTTTCATTTATCCCATAGTAAGCCGTAATGGTATTCGTTCTTTTCTCTCTGGATATGACTTTTCTCTCTTCCAATAGTCCCATAAAGCACCTCCTAAATACCTGCGGCTGCAGATAAAACACCAGTTTCTATATCGTAAATTTTATCTCCCCATTCTCTTGCCCAATCTTTTAACTCAGATACTCCGAGAGGATTTTGTACGACTAAATCCTCACTTTCTGCTATGTATTTTGCCAGGTTACGATAAATGTCTGCGTGTGGATCTTCTGGGTGTGCTTCAATTACTGTTTTTCCGAATAATTCACTTTGGGAAACTACTAAGGATCTTGGCACATAACCAACTGTTTTGGTACCTGTTTTCTCTGTAAAATCATCAATAATTGCCTTAGAATAGGCAGCAGAGAGACCATTCCCAATGACACCACCAAGTTTTGCTCCTCCACTTGGAGCGTACTTATTAATTGCTTTAAATAAATTATTCGCTGCGTAAATTGCCATAAAATCTGAGGAACTTACGACATAAGCTCTATCTGTAATTCCGTCTCGAATCGGTACTGCAAATCCTCCACAAACTACATCTCCAAGAACGTCATACAATACATAATCTGGTTTAAACTCTTCAAATAGATTTAATTCCTGTAATAAGCTTACTGCTGCATTAATACCACGTCCTGCACATCCTACACCAGGAACAGGACCGCCGGATTCAATACATAAAACTCCTTTAAATCCAACTACGGAAATGTCATCCAAATGAATCTTCTTGCCTTCTCTTAAACTATCCAAAACGGTTGGCAGATAGTTATTCCCTCTTAACGTATTGGTGGAATCACTCTTTGGATCACATCCAATCTGTATAACTTTATATCCTGCTTCTGCTAAGGAAGCACTGATATTGGATGTTGTTGTTGATTTTCCAATACCACCTTTCCCGTATATCGCTATATGTTTTCCTATTTTTTGACTCATTTTTTTCATTCCCTTCTATTATTTCACTAAAGATGAATTATGCACTTTTCTTTTTAAATACAGGTAATAATTCATCTTCTACTTTATAAAATTCATGCAAAAGCATTGTACCAGGTGTTGCATAATAGATATTCTTATAGGTAATTCCGCTGTTTCTAAGAATTCGATAAATTTTCTGTTGAACATCCCAATGCCATTCTGGAGTTGGAGTTCTATGGCCTTCAAATTTGGATCCTATATTAGGTACCCAAGGCATAAATGCGGTAGCTACAACACCTTTTTCAGCTAAAGTCTGAATACCTTCTAACAAATATTCTTTGGGTTCTAACCCTGCAACAAAATTTGATCTAACATTTCCTTTACCAAACACCTGGATTGCGTAATCAATTGCGTCAATCCAGTGATCATATCCACCACAAACTTCTGATTTTCCAGGGCAAATTGCTTCAAAGAAGTGGCGATTCCAAACCTCCATGTTTAATCCAACACTATCAAATCCCGCTTCTTTATATTTTTCTAGCACGGATAAATCCACTGGAGCACCAATACAAGCGGTTCCTCCAAATGTTGATCTTCCAAGAATATCTGTTATCTTTTCTGCTGCATCGATATAATACTCTACTTCACGTCGTTCTGGAATAAATCCACCTGTAATAGTTAAGTGATTAAACCCCTCATCATAAGCAGCTTTTACTGTTTCAGCAATCTGCTTAGGATTTTTCCACTGAATACATTCTTTTTCTGCAAATCTAGCTTTCGTGGCATTAATATTGCAAAACAAACAATCCTTACCTTTCTCAATAAGTGAACATTCATTACTATAGGCAATGGTAATCTGACCATCTCCATATTCTAGTCCACCGCCTCCCATAGCGATTGTTTTCATAAGCACACCATCTGAAGTCTTTTGGGATTGAAAAGCTGCTGGATTTGTTAGGTTTAATTTTACTAACTTTTCATCATTCTTTATGATATAAAGCTGATTATCTTCTTTTATCAAGGAATAAGGAGAAGTACTGTTTTTATTAAATCCAATTCCAATACCATGTTCTGTTCTTCCTCCACCTGGAATGATAATGTCTTTGGTATCATCTAATGAAAAATCCATACAATTATGAGATATTGCCAAATCTTTATTATTTTTTAGATCTTCTCGGAAGATTTCAGGATCAAAGCGAATCCCTTCCGCACTTACATTACTTTTTAACTCTAACTCTTTAAATAAAATTGATTTTAAATCACTCATAATTCATCCTCCTACTGATTATTTTCTGCTTTTACTGTTTCATAATAAGATGTATCAATTACATCTTCCACCTTTAATTCCTTTGCAATCAATCCATTTTCAGTTGCAAATTTAATTAACGTAGTTACCTTATCAAATGATGCATCCGTTAATTCTGGAGAAAGATTGCCAAATGTTTCATCAAAGCTATTTGCTTTTTGATAAGCTTCCGCATTGATCCCACCTTCTTGTGCTAGCAACAATCCATATTGCTTTGGATTATTCTTGATGTAATCCTGTGCTCGTTTTAATGCCCTAATAATAGCTTCCGCTACAAGCGGATTCTCAGTAAGGTATTCACGACGACCTGAGAAGAAATATTGACATGACCATTCATCATGTTCCTCTGAAGTTTCAATCACTTTACCAAGTCCAAGGGATTCATAATAGTAAACGGAATACAAAGCGGTTGGTAATGCATCTGCCTCTTTTGATGCAAAAATAGTCTGAGCATCTGCAACTGCATTGACAACATTAATCTTACTTTCATCAAGATGATTTGCCACAACCAAATCCTCAAAATATTTATGTGCCGTTGTCCCTTTGGCAACAATTACTTTCTTACCTTCTAAATCTGCAGAAGATTTAATATCTGAGTCATTTTGAACTAATATACCAAAATGGGCATCTGTATTAACAGCAGCAAAAACTTTTATGTCTATATCATTATTAATTGCCACTAGATTTGGTAAATCTCCATATACCGCTAAATCAATCTCTTTGGATCCATATGCCTCATTGATTGCTGGACCCGCTCCTGCGAAGCCTTTATACTCAACCTTGTATCCTACTTTTTCTAATTCCTCATCAATATATCCAAGCTTTTGAGCAATTTTTCCATTCTCTAACAGTTCTCCATTGCTACCAGGAGCAGCAATTCGAACTATTTTTAATTCCTTCTTTTCATTCTCTTTGGTAACCCTCTTATCACCTGCATCATTTCCTGATTTCACAGTATCAACTGAAACGTTGGAATCTTGTTTTTTACTGCACCCTAATGCTAGAATTATCATTGTTATACAGACTATAAAAAATGTAGCTTTTTTACTCCATACTCTTCTCATATTCATGTTTTCTCACCTCTATATATATTTTATAATCTCATCCAACTTATCTAACTGTTCCCAAGGAAGATCAATATCCGTTCTACCAAAATGTCCATAGGCTGCCGTTTTCTTATAGATTGGTTTTCTAAGATCTAGGGCATTGATGATTGCTTCTGGTCTTAAATCAAATACTTTCTCGATAATATTAACAATCTTTTCTTCGTCATAATTTCCAGTTCCAAAGGTATCCACTGCTATGGATACTGGTTTCGCAACACCAATGGCATATGCTAATTCAATTTCAATTCGACTAGCTACCCCTGCTGCTACTAAATTCTTCGCAACCCATCTTGCTGCATATGCTGAAGAACGGTCAACCTTGGTTGGATCTTTTCCTGAAAAAGCGCCGCCTCCATGTCTTCCTGTTCCACCATAAGTATCTACAATAATTTTTCTTCCGGTAAGTCCTGCATCCCCTTGTGGTCCACCAATTACAAATCTACCTGTAGGATTAATGTAATATTTCGTATTTTCATCCAATAAATCTTCTGGAATTACTTCTTTAATTACATATTCAGTAACATCTTTTTTAATCTGTTCTTGTGTCACCTCTTCACTATGCTGAGTGGAGATTACCACAGTATCAATTCGTTTTACCTTATCATTCTCATCAAATTCTACGGTTACTTGTGATTTACCATCCGGTCTCAGATATTCTAAGGTACCATTCTTTCTTACTTCCGTAAGTTTTCTTGTTAAACGATGGGCAAAAGAGATTGCTGGTGGTAGATATTCTTCTGTTTCATTGGTTGCATATCCAAATATGATTCCTTGATCTCCTGCTCCTGTACCAAAATCTTCGTTTGCTCCTTCTTGTTTTGATTCATAAGCTTTATCTACTCCAAGTGCAATATCAGCGGATTGCTCATCGATTGAAGTTAACACGGCAATGGAGTCTGCATCAAATCCACCTGCGTTTTTGGTATATCCGATCTCTCGTATGGTATTTCTGATTACTTTTGGAATATCAACATAAGCGTCTGTTGTAATCTCACCTACTACCAATGCCAAACCTGTTGCTACTGTTGTTTCAGCTGCTACTCTTGAATATGGATCTTGTTCAATCAAGGCATCTAAGATTGCGTCTGATATTTGATCTGCTATTTTGTCTGGATGACCCTCTGTTACTGATTCTGATGTAAATAATCTTCCCATAATTATTCTTCCTTTCTTATTCCAACTATTTGTGTTCAGTTGTTTCTGTGTTACGCTATCCAAAAAAGCTTTTAAGAATAACGCAAAAAGAGGTTTTAAGCAGTATTCTTAATACTGTTTAAAACCTCTAGTTGTCTAGTCAGTTTATTCCTTACTATTTCAATATGTATTATATGTTTTGAATTATAAATCATATATCCTACTTTGTCAAGCAACTTTGTAGGATTTTTTAAAATTTTTTATATCTTAATTTCTGTCCATTTATCCGACCTAAAACGGTATGCGGTAAACATAACTCGAACAATCTGATCAAGCAAGACACCGATCCAGATTCCTACTAACCCCACTCCTATGATATTACAAAAAATAAAACCAAACAAAGGTCTTACAATAGCAACACCAATACCGGAAACGATGGCCGTAAATAAAGTGTCCCCGGCTCCGCGTAGACTTCCCATATAAACAACTTGCATCACTTGCAAGGGAACAATGAGCGTAAGCATATACATAATCTGGACACCATATTGTATTACTTCTACATCTTGAAAGAACAACATAATAATATGTCTTCCAAATATAAGATAGGTAACCGCTAACAATATAGAAATACAACTACCAAATATACTGCAAATCTTTACATACTTTTTTGCTTGTGAATGAAACCCTTTCCCTAAGCTTTCTCCTATTAGAGCTACGGCTGCAATGGATAAGCCATCGCCAAAAGAAAAGGACAATCCCATTACATTCATAGCTACTTGATTGGCTGCAAATGCTTTTGTTCCAAGCCTTGCTACCATAAAAGCAACTAACAGAAAACCAATTCGCATAAAAAATTGTTCCACCAAAATTGGCAACGCTAGTTTTATAATAGAAGATAACGCGCTCCATTTTACTAACAAATGGTGTTCAACGATGAAAGAAAAGCTAACATAACTATCTTTTTTTATGACCGATGCAATACTCATACAAAGTGCTATCACAGTGCCGATAACAGAAGCAATCGCTGCACCCATGACTCCTAACTTCGGTAATCCAAGTCTTCCTTGTATCAATAAAAAACTACCAGATAAATTAATAAAATTTGATATCAGATTAGTTTTCATAGCCACGGTTGGATTCCCAATCCCTCTTTGTACCGCATTGATGGATAAGGATAAAATATGAAATAGAAGACATCCTATAACAATTTGAAAATAGCAAACAGCATCGTCATGGGTATCTGCATTAGAGCCTGCTACGGATATAATAGAATCTGCAAATGCTACTCCAATTACGCTAATCAATATGCCAAGAACCAAAGAGATAAGTATGCTAATTAAAAATATAGAATTTACTCCTTCTCGATCTTCTTGCCCTTTTCTTCTCGCCACTAATGCAGATACTGCAATATTTAAGGACATAAAAATAGCCAAAGCAACAAACTTTGGATTCATGGTTAGACCAACTGCTGCAACTGCTTTTGTTCCAAGACTACTTACCATTAGAGTATCTACAATTCCAACCAAGGCTACCAGAAAGTATTCCATAACAGACGGCCAAGCTAAATGCATTGTTTTATTGATGTACTCTCTATTTTCAATAAAAAGCTTCACTTCATCACTCCTCAAAACAGATTATTTAAATTAAAAAAGGTTTTAAATTGTACCCACTTACAATTTAAAACCTCTAGTTCTCTAGTTAGTTTCACGATTAAATTATTCGTACCTTTTCACACTTTTCAAGTTGTATTACCTTCCCATCTTGTACTACAACGGTAACGGAACCATACTGCATGGTCTCAAGGAATTCTTTTATTTTATTAATGTCCCTATCACTAATAATATTTTTACGTTGATTGCCTGCTTGCATTCATAGACCCCCTCTATTCTATGGGATAACTTAAACTTTCTAGGTTCCATCTTACTTCCATTTTGATACAGAAGCATTTCCTCTCGATTTACACAACATTCTACATGCCATACTTGATTCACGACCTTTCCTGTTTTTTAATGAATGGATTTCCTACGAACATCATATTTGTTTACACTTTATATTTCCTAGTAAACTAATATGATTTATATGTAATTATATTTATACTACTAATTCCTTTTTATGTCAAGAAAAAAATGAGGCTATTATAAAATAGCCTCATTTTTACTTCTATTGTCATGATTTTTGTTCTGTATTCTTATCGGATATCATGTCCCATACTTCTTTTTCTTGTTTGTCGATCTCATTATCCTTTTTATGTACCTTTGCATCAAGAGCGATCGCATCAAGAATTCTTTTTACATCCTCAGGTGAAAACATCCCAATTGCCTTCCCCAAATCATTGATATTATCTCGGTTCACCTTTAAACAGCCACCTTCTGATAAATATATGGTTAGAATATTATCTGTCTGTGCCATATTACCTAGATATAAAGCACGATGTTCGTTATCACAGTTAAATGGTACACCATGGTAAGTAATCTGATTGTTTTGATCTGCTAGGAAGGAATATGGTGCTCCCTTATTTTCTAGTTTCTTGGAAAATAAGTCCTTAAAACTACTACTGTTATCTGATTCAATATTATTGGGTGTAACGATTGAACTACTACCTTTTTCCAACCCAATATTTTCTACTACGCTACCTATTTGCATATAAATCTCCTTCTGTGTTATTTTTGATATGTTAATGTTTTCATCACGTTTTCATATCAAATCCACTGTATGTTACCATATCTTCTTGGTTCGTTTCCTTTTTATCGTCTTTCTTCTCCACCTCAGGAAGATTCTTATATTCGGCTGTTTTCTTAAATTCAGAAGTAACATTTTGTATTGCCTTAATTAGAGGCTCTCTGTCTGGATCTTTCTCACTGATACTTCCAATCTCAAAACCTACTGCATCTTCCACTTCTTTTTTTGACTTACAGTTTTTTAGTTTCTGCTCCATCATATCTCTTCTCATCTGGATTCGTACTACTTTAATGTAGAGTTGTGGATTGGTTTCTCTTATATAATTCATTTCGCTTACTGTAAGTTTGGCTCCAGATTGAACCTTTTGATTAATTCTTTCCTCATATATACTTTTTTCCTGGTCTGATTCAAACCTGCTTCGATTATTGGATTCCTTGATTTGATCTAAAACCTCTTTTATATTATTGGTATCCTTTTGTTTTTCATTATCTGGTTTTCTTTTATTTATAGTATGATTCCAAAATGATATATTAGATAAAAAACTTACATTCATATTTTCCCTTCTTTCCTAATTCCTTTTCATATATATCGGCAAATTCTATGCAATTGTTAACATATCCCATATTTATAATATATTGGGTATTTATAAGTATCTATAATTATTTATAAATTTTTTAGTTCTTTTTCTTGATATGTAATTATTTTAGGTTTCTCTTTATACAGATAACATAATTATTGGAAAAATTGACATTCTAATGTAAGAAGCGTAAAATTTTTTACACAAATTCATTCAGAATTTTAGACTTTAAGAAATGGAGAACCTATATGATTGAAACATTAAAAATAGCATCTTATCGCGTTGTACAAGGAATCATTGGAGCCACATTCCGCGTACTTCCTATCCCTACTCAAACCATGGTTACTGGGAAAGGTTCTATGATGAAAATTCCTAGTATGTTGCAAAACAATAAAATTAATAAACTTCTTCTCGTTTGTAGCCATTCCGTTTATCAGAATGAATTGCTTGATACGCTACTGGATGAATTACAAATGCAGCAGATTTCCTATACCATATTTGACCGTATTAAGCCCAATCCTACCGTAGAAAATGTGGAAGAAGGCTATGCACTTTATCTCCAAAACCAATGTCAAGCAATCATAGCAATTGGTGGAGGTTCCCCCTTAGATTGTGCTAAGATTATTGGTGTAAAAGCAACGAATCATAATCTTTCTTATGAAAAAATGAAACGAATTTACCCAATCACATCACCGATGCCACCTTTTTTTGCAATCCCAACAACAGCAGGTTCTGGTACAGAAAGCACCATTGCAGCTGTAATCAGTGAACCTGCAACACATAGTAAATATGCAATCAGCAGTCCTCTTTTAATGCCATCTCATGTAGTGCTAGATCCAATGTTAACCCTAAGTCTTCCTAACCATATCACATCAACAACAGGTATGGATGCACTAACCCATGCTATAGAGGCATATCTTGGAACCATTGGAACGAAGTATACGGATAAACAGGCTCTAAAGGCTTTAAAGATTATTTTTAATAATCTCGTTTCTGCTTATTTGGATGGTTCTAACGTAAAAGTACGGGCGAAGCTTTTGTACGCTTCCAATTATGCAGCAAATGCATTTACGAGAGCTTTAGTTGGATATGTTCATTCTATCTCTCATGCAATAAGTGCTTTATATGATGTACCTCATGGGCTTGCCAATGCAGTCATACTACCTTATGTTCTGGAGTATTATGGAACGAGCATTTATAAAAAACTAGCACGCATAGCAATCTATACCGAAATTGGGAAAGCAGGACAGAAGGAAGATGTGTTGGCAAAACTAGTGATCCGACGAATTAAAGAAATGAATGAGACCATGGGAATCTCTACAAAGATTCCACAGATTCGAAAAGAAGATATCCCTACTATAGTAAATAAAGCCTTAAAAGAAGCTAACCCACTGTATCCTGTTCCAAAAATTATGGATACGAAAGATTGTGAGAAGCTTCTTCTAAAGCTTTGTGAGTGAACTGGATACTAGACACTGTTGTGGACACTGAAAAGTCTCAAGTAAGGTTTTCTAAATTGGAATAACGGGATATCTATATTCATTTGGCTGCCTTACCTTCCTAGGCATATTCGCTTTTAAGCCTCAGGGCATGTCAGAATTGCCGCTTTAGCGGGCGTCAATTCTGACTGAGTCTTAAGTCGAATATAAGCGCCGTCGTCAGCCGTTCAACGCCAAGCTGAATATAGATATCCCATTATTCCGTTTAGGTATTGATGAGACTTTTCAGTGTCAATATACGTTATCGAATAATGATTATCGGAAGTTGTATTCTGTTACAATTGGATCTCTTCCTGTGATTTGGTCATTGTAGTATTCATAAAAAGATAGTCCTAGAAAGCTTCCAGTTATATTATATACATTCTCAAAACCCAAATTCTGAAGCGCTAAGGTTGCGTTGTAGCTTCTTTGACCAGTTCTGCAATGTAAGTATACTGGCGCTTCTTTTGGTATTTCATCGATTCTTTCTCTTAACTGACTAAGTGGAATGTTGAGTGCGCCTTTTATATGGCCATTTGCATATTCACCAGGCTCTCTTACGTCAATGATTACCTGATTATTCTCAACAAGTTCTCTTACTTGGTCAACATTAACTTGACGGAAATCTCCTTTTAATAAGTTGGATCCCACATATCCTGCATAGTTTACGATGTCTTTTGCAGTTGAGAACGGAGGAGCGTAGCAAAGTTCTAAGTCCTTTAGATCTTCCACTGTTCCGCCAAATTTTATGGTTGTTGCAATGATATCTACTCTCTTGGTTACATCGCCTTTTCCTATGGCTTGTGCTCCTAATACTTTTCCTGTTGGAATCTCGTAAAGTAATTTAAAATGCATTGGGGATGCATCGGGCATTAGACCAACTTTATCCGATAGTATGATTCTTACGATTCCATATTTTACATTTAAGTCTAATGCTTTTATTAATGCTTCATTTAGACCTGTTGAGGCTCCGTTGTAATCAAATACTTTGATTGCGGATGAACCAATAAATCCTTTTTGTTTTGTCTCCTTTTGGTTCACATGGTCAGCTGCCATTCTAGCTTCTTTTAATGCAGCACCTGCTAATGATAGCTTTGTCATAGAATGCGTCAACGCATGATATACTTCAATGGCATCACCCACTGCATAGATATCATGATCACTTGTTTGATAATTCTCATTTACTGCAATGGCACCTGTCTCACCAATTGTTAATCCAGCTTCCTTGGCAAGATATGTTTCTGGTGTTACACCAATTGCCATAATAACACCATATGCATTCACAGATTCACCAGTAGACAGAATAACCTTATTCTCTTGAAACTCAACTACCTTTTTTCCTACAATTAAGTTCACTTCATTATCATAAAGAACCTTATGAAAAATCTGTACCATATCATAGTCAAATGGTCTTAAAATCTGATTGGTTGCTTCAATTAAGGAAACCTGGTACCCTGCATCTCTTAGATTCTCTACTACCTCAACGCCAACATACCCGCCACCTATCACTGCTACTTCTTTTGTTTCAAGCTGTTTCACGAACATATTTAGTTTATCAATATCTACTACATTACGAACAGTAAATAATTGTACCTTATCAATTCCAGGAATCGGTGGAACGATAGGAGATGCACCTGGTGATAGGATTAATTTATCATAAGTTTCCTCAGATTCTTCCCCAGTTATGGTGTTTTTAATGGTAACTTCTTTCTTCTTTGGATCAATGGCTATCACTTCACTATTAACTCTAGCATCAATATTATATTGCTTCAGAAATATGGTAGGATTCATTAAAACAAGATCCTGCGCCTCTGGTACAATTCCACTTAAATGGTAAGGTAAAGAACAATTTGAAAAGGACACATATGGCCCTCTTTCAAACATAATAATCTGATCTTCCTCACTATGTCTTCTAAGTCTTGCTGCTGCAGAAGCACCACCAGCAACTCCACCAACAATAATTATCTTTTTTCCCATTTTAATAACCTCCTAACCTAATTTCTATTGTCGATTGGTTCCAACATAAGCTCCCATGCCACCAACAACATTAATCACCTGGTATCCGTTTTTAGAAAGTACATTACATGCATTCTTACTTCTTCCGCCAGATTGACACATAATATAATATGTCTTATCAGTCGTTAGAAACTTCTCTGGGTTATTTAAAAGAGTTCCCATAGGAATGTTTTTCGCGCCTCTCATTGATCCAGTTTTATATTCATATGGTTCCCTAATGTCAATTAAATTAATATCACCAATGTGTTTGTCAAGATCATTCACATGAATCATTTCAGTGTTATTATTTTTTAAGAATTCAAACATATAATTACCTCCTATAAATTTTATTATAGGCTTATTATAACAATTTTTACAGTAATATCTGTGACTTTATCACATTTTTATATTACTTTATAATTGGAATTGAAATAAAGAGTGCAAAAGTATCTTGGAATGGTATAACTAATCATATCATTCAATTTAAAACAACCTCTAGCATTTTGGATTACTCCTAAAACTAGAGGTCTCTTTCTCTACTATTTGATTTTATCTCAAACTTATTTTTGGATGTTATTCCGCTTCACGCAAACGTTCCACAACGCTTTGTTTACTGGTGGCTGCATAAGACACAAGTGGAATAA
>JAEZUR010000064.1 GCA_023420935.1 Bacillota bacterium
GATATGGACAGACTAAGTGAAGGTTTTCGCAAATACATTCAGATGGCATTGTCAGCAGTAACGAACAAGGAAGTAAATAATTCAAATGAGATTGTATTACAGATGGGAATGGGAGAAGGAGTTACGATACAATCATATCAGATTACCTATGTGGAAGCAGAAAAAACAGTGTCACATGGAATCACATATCATACTATGGACGGTTCCAAAATAACAGTACGAAATACCATGGAGAATGCACACCGAGAGTTAGGTGATGATTTTATAAGAAGCCATCGGGCTATTTTAGTGAATAAAAAGCATATGGTAGGACTAATTGATAGTATGATTAAATTATCTACGGGAGAAGAGATCCCTTGTTCGTTTCGTATGAAAAGTGAGGTGAGAAAATGTATATCCTAATGCTTTCCAAAGTATATGCCATAGTATTGTTTCGTGTGTGCTTGGTACTGTCACTTACTTTTATATGGAATCAGATCTGGCATAGATGGCAGAGACCAAAATTAGAAACAATTTGTTGTATGGTATGTTTTGGAAGTATTATCTATCTTATTACCCAAGGGATGTTGGGGAGCCATTATGGGCTGGGAAGTTACTCGGCCATCTACTTTTTTAAGATTGTAGTTACAGTACTTGCAATCGGGGTACTTGGTTATATTAAGATTCATATAGTTGACTACATAATACTGATAGGCTCACTATATTGGATCCAATCCTTTTGTTATTTTCAAAACATTGATATTGGAATTATGCTTGGTTCCATATGGATTTTATATTATATGATTTTGAAACGACGATATAAGGAAACCGCTAAAATAAGTGTTTCTAGTTTTATCTCATATATTGGGATGGTATTTTGTTTCTTTTTTTATGAGTTTATTTTTGAAAAGATATTTCGCAATATCTATTATGGCGCAATGCATAAGTATGATTTTGTGAAGTGGCAAAAGTTTTTGGCATTGATTGTGTTAGCGATGATATTTCTTGTGATTATAATGGTTTTATTTTTTGCTCTCAAACTGGCATTTCAAAAGTATTTTTATAAGTTATCTGATTTGGGTGAAAAATATATTGAAATCGGACAATATATTGGTTATGCTCCTATTTCCATTTTTGCAGTATTTCTTGGGACTGGGGCAATTGAATTATTAATTGGAGGAATGGACAGTCGGGTCACGAAATTAATCATGGTTATCTTTACCATATTAATTCTTGGTATGCAATTGTTCTATATTAAATTGTTATTAAAGACAGTAGAGCTTAGAGAACATCTAAATTTCGCAGAAGAAGAGCAGATTACTCTTAAGCTTTATAATAGCAATTTACAAGAGAACATGAAAGAAATCAGAGCCATCAAACATGACATTAAGAACATCTTTCTTACCATGGGTGAATATGTAGAACGAAGCACAGACGCTGATTTAAAAGAATTCTACCAAGAAAAGATCGTTCCGTTTGCAAGTAATGAGATTAAAATGAATGATTTATATGTGGAATTACAAGCGATACCCAATGAATCATTACGGGCGTTTATCTACTATAAATTAATGCAAGGCATTGAAAGTCGTGTGGATATGCAGCTTCATACAAGTATGGATGGAACTTATTCGCAGTCGTTATATAATCTTCCTGATTTTATACGGATCTTGGGTGTTTTTATTGATAATAGCATCGAAGAAGCCGTACAAACTGAGGATAAACAGGTTATAATAAGTATATTTGAACAAGATGAGAAAATCAGTATTACGGTTAAGAATAGTATACGACCTACAGTAAAAGAGAAAGGTATTATACCTGGAACTACCACGAAAGGGCTTGGCAGAGGAAATGGATTAACCATAGCAAAACAGATTATAGAAAAATACGATAATATCCTATGGAATTCTTATTTTCAGGATAACTTATTTGTTCAAATGATATCATTTGCTAAAGATGAAAATGCATAAGTTGGCATGAACGTAATCAAATATGCTTAAACGCAATGATTGAATTATTGTTCGTGCAAGAATAAATAGAAGTGGAGCAAAAAGCCTATTTGCTTCACTTTTTTTCTGTATAATCATAACTGGATGTGAGGGGGAAAAGCGTTTTAGAACAGTTTGTGACTCAATTTGCACAATTATTGTGTTCTTTGGAAGTGATACAAAACATAGTTTGATGAGCAACTCGCTCTCGCTTGGATGAAGTTCGTAGTGGTACGTAAGGTCCTAAAACACAGGACCTAAGTGCCAACGACTTCATAACAGTTGCTCTTCAAACTATGTTTTGTATCACTTTTGTAAGATTTCGATGTGCAAATTGAGAAAAACAGGTTGTTCTAAGGGCTGTTGAACCTTACATAACATCGAAGGTTCTTTACATGAAGTAAAGATAGGATACATGAAAATGTAATTTATTATGAAAAAGGTTATGAATATAGGAGGAATTTATATTATGTTAATTTATGTTATGGATGCTCTTGAGTATATTGTACCGGCAATTTTTATTTGGGGTTGTGGTTATTTGTTGTTTCAGTGGAATTTATATCGAAGGAAAGAGAGGGTATCTTGGCTTTATGGTCTTATCTTCTTTGGGTTTTGCATATATATGGCTGCTATTTTTTCGGTAACAGTTTCGCCGATGTATGGATTTACTGGTTCGATTTCTCTTTATAGAATTAATGTAGTGCCATTTAAAACAGTAAGAGAGCTATTTAATAATCCTTTGAATGTGTTTGGGAATATCATGATGTTTGTTCCAGTTGGGTTTTTTCTTGTATTGTTATCAGAGAAGGCTAAAAATTTTTCTAGAACCCTGTTTTATGGTTTTACTGTTTCGCTTATCATTGAAATTTTTCAACTGTTTCTAGGTAGAGGTACCGATATTGATGATATTATTTTAAATACATTTGGTACGTTCCTTGGATATGTATTGTCAATGCTTATACAGCAGTGTATTCCAGAGTTTAGAAGAATAAAAGGCATAAGAAAGAAGGCAAATGATAAAATCAGAAGGAATGATATGAATGTTCTTGTGGTGTTCACGGCTTTTATGCTGATATCGGTTGTGCTCACTGGTTTTTATAAAAGAAATGCCTATATGTCAGCTAGTTTAAATCCCGAGAATCGTACTACTCTGAATTCATTGGACGAGCCTAAGATCAAATTAAAAGAAGAAGCGAAGAAAAAGAATGTGAAATCAGAAGAAAAGAAAATAAAAAGTGCTGACGTGGAGGGCATGAATATTTATGTTATGAATGCAGACACAGGTGTTACGTTATATGAGAAAAACAGCAATGAGCAGATAGCTCCGGCAAGTACTACAAAAATGCTGACAGCATTGGTGGTTCTACGTTATTGTAATATAGATGAGGAGGTGGAAGTGGGAGATGAGATCAATCTAGTTAACGTAGATGCATCTAGAGCAGGATTGGTGAAAGGAAATATACTTACAATTAAGCAGCTTCTGGATGGTTTATTGCTCCCTTCCGGTAATGATGCCGCCTATACATTAGCTGCTTATACAGGTGAAAAGATTGCAGCTGATGAGAACTTAACATATGAAGAAGAAGTGGACATCTTTGTAAGTGCTATGAATGATATGGCGAAGGCACTGGGGGCAGAACATTCCTGTTTTTATCGGCCAGATGGATATGATGAATATGGTCAATATACCACTGCAGGCGACCTTGCTATCATTGCAAATGCATTGTTAGAAGAGGAAGTATTACGTGAAATTGTTTCCTCTTATAAAATTCGAGATGTTTTCAGTGACGGTACGGATATAACCTTTCATAACACCAATGAATTAATTAATCCTGAAAGTCCCTACTTTTATGCAAATGCCATTGGTCTTAAGACAGGAAGTTCTGGTGAAGCAGGAAATTGTCTTGTGTCTGCTGCTAAAATAAAAGGAAACACTTATATTAGTGTAGTCATGGGGTCATCCGAAGAAGGAAGATGGAAAGACAGTTTGGAATTATATCATAATATAGATTAGCAACTCGACCTATACACAATTAATACACATTTAATACTTTTTATTACTCGTTTTATAAAGCGAAAAATTGAAGAAATAGAGAGGGGAATATCGTTATAATAAGTGTATCATAATGCATCTATCAGATTCTATAAAATTACCCTTGCAAAACCATATGTTTTGAGAGAAAATAAGAAGTATATGTTTTCCAATCCATAATAGTGAATGAGTGAGCATATGATATTAAAAACAGACGTGAAATGAGGTTAATCAAATGAATTTAATTGAAATTTTTAAATCGATTATTTTAGGAATCGTAGAAGGAATCACAGAGTGGCTTCCAATTAGTAGTACAGGTCATATGATTTTAGTGGATCAATTTTTAAAGCTGAATATGTCAGAAGCGTTTATGGAAATGTTTTTAGTTGTAATTCAACTAGGTGCAATAATGGCAGTCGTTGTTCTTTATTGGAAAAAACTTTTTCCTTTCTCCTTTGGCGAGAAAGAAATAATTCAAAAAGATACTTTTATTATGTGGTTTAAAATTATTGTATCTTGTATTCCAGCAGCTATTGTCGGAGTGCTTTTTGATGATGAAGTGGATGCACTTTTTTATAACCCACCTACCATTGCTATTATGCTAATCTTAGTTGGTATTATATTTATTATTGTGGAAAACAGAAACAAGAACAAAAAGGCTACTATTAATTCTATAGCGGATATTACCTTTAAGACCGCTGCTATCATTGGAGTATTCCAATTAATTGCAGCAGTATTTCCAGGAACATCACGATCTGGAGCCACCATTATTGGAGCAATGATGATTGGAGTATCAAGAGGTATTGCGACAGAATTTACATTTTTCCTGGCAGTCCCTGTAATGTTTGGAGCAAGCCTTTTGAAAGTTGTTAAATTTGGCTTTGCTTTTACCCAATATGAGACTATAATATTAATTGCTGGTTTAGTTTCTGCATTTATAGTGTCTATTGTATCAATTAAATTTTTAACAGGATATATTAGAAAACATGATTTTAAGCCATTTGGTTGGTACCGAATTGTGTTAGGATGTGTTGTGTTATTATTCTTTCTTGGGAAATCCATGATAGGATAAAAGACATAGGAGGAAAAATTGGAGAACAGTAAGAAAAGAATTTTTATGGCATTTGTGGGAGTGTGCCTTAGTGGTTTTAGTGTGGGGTTATTTAAAATGTCCATGTTTGGCACGGATCCATTCCAGTGTTTTGCCAACGGATTATGGAATGTGATACACATTGATTTTGGTATTTTATATATCATTATCAACCTAATCATGTTAATCTGTATTTTTTTCTTAGATCGTCATTATATAGGGATTGCAACCTTTATTAATATTTTTGGAGTAGGATATATTGTTCAGTTTACAACAGAATTTTTAAGTCAATTTTTTGCAGATGCAACTTTACTGACTCGAATTATCTTACTTATTATAGGAATTGTAATTATATGCTTTGCATCTTCTCTGTATTATACTGCTGATCTTGGAGTTTCCACATATGATGCAATTGCATTAATATTAGCAGATAAGAAAGTGGCTAAGTTTCAGTATTGTAGAATAGCTACAGACCTAATCTGCGTAATAATAGGTGTTTTATTGCAAGCAGTAGCAGGAATTGGCACTGTGGTTACAGCATTTTTTATGGGACCATTGATTGAATTCTTCAATGTACATGTTGCAAGACCATTCTTGGCAGGAAATAAATAATTACATAATAGGTAATTACGAAACTAATATAGTGTTTGAATTTTCAGAACAATATATACAATTATTCCGCTTCAACGCTATAAAGAGCTTAACTTCCGCTCCACAATTGTATATATTGCTCTGAAAATAAATGCAAATGCTGAGTTTCGCAATTATCAAATAATTACATAATAGTTAGGGGAGATATTATGGAGTACTTAATTATGGAAGATGATATTGCATTAAGCAATGGAATTGTTTTAGCATTGAAAAACGAGAAATGTAACTTTACTCAGACCTATGATATAGCAGAAGCAAAACAGCAGATGAATAATAGAGAATATGACCTAATCATCTTAGATATTAATCTACCAGATGGAAATGGTCTTCATTTTATGGCAGAGGTGCGAAAAACTTCTGCCATTCCTATTATCATTTTAACAGCCAATGACTTAGAGACGGATATTGTTACTGGTTTGGAACTAGGTGCGGATGATTATATCACAAAGCCATTTAGTTTAATGGTATTAAGAGCTAGGGTAAATGCTGCATTACGTAAACATAGATCGAACAATATGGAGACAGTCCGAATTGATGGTTTTTCCTTTTCTTTTGAAAACATGGAATTTTATAAGAAAGGGATACCTGTTGAACTTAGTAAAACAGAGCAGAAATTATTAAAGCTTTTAGTTGAGAATAGAGGTAATACCATCTCTAGAGGAAATTTAGTTGACCGAATCTGGACAGATGGAGCAGAATATGTTGATGAAAATGCATTGTCTGTAACCATAAAACGATTAAGAGATAAGTTAGAGGATACTCCTACCACGCCGAGTTACATAAAAACGGTATATGGGGTAGGATATATGTGGGCGGTGAAGTGATATGAGAGTATTGGATTATAGTTGTCTTGGTATTTCTATATTACTATTCATAATGGCAGCAATTCTATCGTTGATTCAGTTTCACAAGTCCAAGAGAACCATAGATGTATTAAGTAAGATGCTTGATTCTGCCATTGATGGTAGTTTTCATGAAGATATCTTTGATGAGTCTAGATTATCTGCATTGGAGGCAAGGATGGCACGTTACCTTACCCAGTGTTCCGTATCTTCCAAAAATCTGTTAATTGAGAAGGAAAAAATCAAAGAATTAATATCAGATATCTCTCATCAGACAAAAACACCTATTTCTAATATTTTATTATATGCAGAGTTGTTATCAGAGCATCCATTACCTGATGAGGATTCAGTCTGCATAAAAGCGTTATCCGAGCAAGCGGAGAAATTAAATTTTTTAATAAGTGCTTTAGTTAAAATTTCTCGTATGGAAACAGGTATCATTACAGTTTCACCGAAGAGGGAATCCGTTCAGAAGGTATTAGATCTTGTTGCAAGACAGATCTTACCTAAGACAGAAAGTAAACATCTGAAACTGCTCATAGAAAAGACGGACCAATATGCTTGTTTTGATCTAAAGTGGACAACCGAGGCTATCTATAACATAGTAGATAATGCAGTGAAATATTCCAAGGATAATTCTATCATCTCAATAAAAACCATGCCTTATGAACTATTTTATCGAATTGATATTATAGATCAAGGCATTGGAATTGCAGAAGAAGAAATAAGCAAAATATTCACCAGATTTTATCGCTCCCAGTCCGTTAATCAGCAGGAAGGGGTGGGGATAGGTCTTTTCCTATCTAGAGAAATTATCTCAATGGAGAGTGGATATATTAAGGTAACGTCCAAGGTAGGACAAGGTTCAACGTTCTCAATTTTTCTACCAAAAGAAAAGTAAATCTTTCAAAACTGTAAGAATTCAGAAAGAACGTAGAAAGATTGTTATGCTAAAGTAACTGTAGGCAATAGAAAGAATGTGATTGCTTACTATACTTTTTTGGAGGAGATCAAAATGGTCATACTTGAAACGAAAGAATTGAAGAAATATTATGGCTCGGGGGATACTTTAGTTCCTGCTCTGGACGGAGTGAATATTTCAGTATATAACGGAGAATTTGTTGCAGTAGTTGGTACATCGGGAAGTGGCAAGTCCACGTTACTACACATGCTTGGGGGATTAGATCGACCGACAAGTGGTACAGTCATTGTCAATGGAAAAGAGATTTTTTCTTTTAAAGAAGAAGAACTAACCATATTTCGCAGACGAAAAATAGGTTTTGTATTTCAAAATTATAATTTAGTTCCAGTGCTGAATGTATATGAAAATATAGTACTTCCAATTCAATTGGATGGCAATGAACCGGATGAAGCCTATGTGAACCAAATTATAAAAACGTTGGGTCTTGAAAGTAAATTAAATAATCTTCCCAATAATTTATCAGGTGGGCAGCAGCAACGTGTAGCTATAGCCAGAGCATTAGCATCCAAGCCAGCTATTTTACTTGCGGATGAACCAACGGGTAACCTAGATACAAAAACAAGTCTTGATGTAATCGGTCTTCTTAAGGTAACTAGCCAACAATTTAAGCAAACTATGGTTATGATTACACATAATGAAGAGATAGCACAAATGGCGGATCGCATTATCCATATCGAAGATGGTAAAATCATGGGTGGTGATTCATTATGATAAAAGTATCTAACGGTAAGATAATTCGTAAGATTACTAGTAGAAGTTTAGCGGCAAATCGATCAAGAAATATCATAGCGATCTGTGCCATTGCATTAACTACTATCTTATTTGCCACACTTTTCACAATGGGGATTGGATCTGCAGAAAGTTTTGAGCGTGCTTCTATAAGACAATCTGGTGGGGATGGTCATGCGGTACTCAAGTATATAACGGATGAAGAATTTAATCAGGTAAAAGGACATAAATTAATCAAAGAAATAGCCTATTGCCGTATGTTATCAGATAGTGTGAATAACGAGGAGTTAAGAAAAAGGCATACCGAACTATGGTATATGGATGAGATAGGACTTAAACTTGGATTTTGTGAACCTACATATGGACATAAACCAGAGAAAGAAAATGAGATTGTTACGGATACGAAAACACTATCTCTTCTTGGAGTGAAAGAAAAAGTGGGGGAACCAATAACCCTAACATTAACCATCCGTGGAAAAGAAGTAAAGCGGGATTTTGTATTGGCAGGATGGTGGGAAAGTGATCCGATCTTTAATATTGGTATGATTGTTACATCAAAGGCTTATGTAGATGCTCATCTGGGTGAGTTAACAAATACTTATAAGAAAGACTTTTCTCTTACTGGTGCTATCAATGCATATATCATGTTTGGCAATAGTACGAATTTAGAAGAAAAATTAAATAGAGTAATCCTCGATAGTGGTTATTCAATTGATCCGGATGATTCCAATTATTTGGATAATAATGTGAATTGGGCGTACTTATCCACCAACTTTGGTATGGATCCCAGTACACTAATTGCCATGTCTACAGGGATGATATTAATTATTTTTACTGGTTATTTAATTATATACAATATTTTTCAAATATCAGTCATCCGTGATATACGTTTTTATGGTTTACTGAAAACCATTGGTACTACCAGGCGCCAGATAATACGAATTATTCGAAGGCAGGCGCTGTTTTTATCCATAATTGGGATTCCCATCGGATTAGTTGTTGGTTTTTTTATAGGAAAGTCATTCGTACCATATCTAATCAATCAATCCAGTTATAGTGGCACCCAGATTGTTGTTTCACCCAATCCTTGGATTTTTATTGGATCTTCCTTATTTTCATTCGTTACGTTATTAATCAGTACGTATAAGCCAGGGAAAATTGCAGCATCTGTGTCACCAGTTGAAGCAGTGAGATTTTCTGAGGGAAATCAAAGGGTGAATAAAAAGGCAAAATCGAAAAAATCCACGCGAGGAGGGAAAATGCCTCGTATGGCGCTATCTAATTTAGGTAGGAATAAAAAAAGAACGGTGTTAGTTATTTTGAGTTTGTCCTTAAGTTTAGTCTTATTAAATACGGTATTTACTTTCTCGAAGAGTATTGATATGGATAAATTGCTTTCTAAATTTGTGGATACGGATTATCTAATCGCACATGGTGATTACTTTCAGAATAATTTTCGTGGCCCAGATAATCAATTGTCAGAGAGTTTTATAGGTGCCGTTGAGAATCAACCTGGATTTATAGAAGGTGGGCGTTTGTATGGTGGGAGCTCTGAGTTATTCACGGCTGAGGATACTAAAAATACTTCTCAAGATTACAATAAAAATGAGTATGGGCATTTCTATGCAAGTGTATATGGGCTAGAAGATGTGCCTTTGCATAGATTAGAGTTAATTGATGGTGAACTTGACTTTGAGAAACTTGCAACTGGTAACTATATTCTTGAAGGGGTTCATTTGGATGATAATAATAATCCTGAATTAGAGAATATACGTTATTCCATTGGGGATACCATTACTTTGCATAACTATAAGGGAACAGTGGATGAAGCATTTGCAGATAGGGAATATACCACGCAGAAATTTATTATTCTTGGTCATGTGGTAATTAAACAATTTTCCAATGCGGATCGAACATATTCGGATTATACCTTTTATTTACCCTCAGAAATCTATAAGCCAATGTTAGCAGATCCAGCAATTATGAGTTATGCATTTAATGTAGAAGATGATTATGAGAAAAATATGGATCAGTTTCTAAAAGATTATACAGAAAAAGTAGAGCCGATCATGAACTATGATTCTAAGACTACTATGATGAGTGAATTTGGTGGATTACGAAGTTCCGTTGTTGTAATTGGAGGCGCGTTAAGTTTTATTATTGGATTGGTTGGAATTCTTAATTTTATTAATTCGATTTTAACTAGTATACTAACAAGGCGCAAAGAATTCGCCATGTTACAAAGTATTGGAATGACAAGAAAGCAGTTAAGGAAGATGTTATGTTTTGAAGGACTTTATTATTGTTTTGGTACAGGAATCATGTCTATCTTGTTCGGAATTGGATTTTCATTGATGGTAGTAAAATCATTTTGTAACTTATTATGGTTTTTCAGTTTCCATTTTATTATATGGCCGATCTTAGT